>JAFEBR010001028.1 GCA_018242565.1 Planctomycetota bacterium
AATGTCCTGGACTCGAATTCTGGTTCCCACAATGTACGCGCGCGACCGTCCGCTGCGGTTTGTACGAATCTCGATGTGTGTGGCAACAGCTTGGGACATATCGAGGATTCTACCGCGATAAACAACGTCCGGGCAACACAAAAGTGGTCCGTCAGCCCGAACGCGGGCTCTTGCCGCACGGACCGTACGCGGAGTTTACCCAAAATCGAGGAAGCCCCGACACCCAAGCATTTCATGGCCTATTCGATCACGATTCTTATCAACTGCTCAGAAATTCTACCGTCAGCAGTTCTGCGATGGGTGTCGCCCGGGGTGCCTTCGTGGCGACTTTGACTCGTCGCTCCGCGTCGAATGCAACCTTCACCTCGTCAAACAAGGACTCATCGAAGGACAGTTTGGCGACAGTTACACCTTCATCATCCCGGAGCAGGCAGGTATGCTCGTCCCTGTCCAACTCGCGAATGTATCCGGCCTTTTCCACTATGGCCGGTTCCAGGTCCGCGTAAAGCATCACTCCGGGTTTGGGCAGGCAGTCTGCTGGGATATCGGACAATCGCACCGCAACGCATTGCTCGGGTTGGGTACTTCTGCTGAAATCGACGACCCAGATTCGCGGCTGATCGAGAGCCGTGCGCAAGTCGATTCGACCTGTCTGCAGTGCTTCGGCGAGTTCGTCTGAAAACGGAACAACCGCGTATCGCCAAACGTGATCCGATTCGCCGCACTGGTGCGCGAACAACAGCCCGCCCTGCGGATCGTGCGTGAAGTACGACCGCGGCCCTTCGTAATCGAAAAGCACGGTTTCGGGCTGCAATTCGCCGAGGAACTCAGGTGGTAGAACCCTTCCCTTAACTTCCCAGAGCATTTTTTGCGTCCTGTACGATACCGTCAAACGTGCGTCGCCGATCAATTCCCTCGAAGGGCCACCAGGTGTGGTGCGAATCCGGCTCACGGCGACTTGGCGTTGCAAGAATTTTCCCATCAGCGGGTCGCAGATTCAACCGTGCGATCAAACTACCAATCCTAACCCCTCTCGGTCCATGCCGAGCGACGACTTCGCGGTATGTTCGTGCCGCATCGCCTTGATTTCCGTAGAGGCTCAATCCACATCGGTCGCAGGCATCCGCTCGGGGGGCACGGCCGAGTTCTGCATGCGACATCAAATCGGACGCGGCCGGAGGCTCTGCTGTTACAAGCCGAAAGAAACGACCGGATGCATCGATCGCATCAGCAGGCGGACAGTCAGATGGAAACGTGGCCGGAAATTTTTGGGCAGCCCCTTCGTTCATGTCTCGCCTACTCCGAATGATACGGCTCCGAGGATCATATGCCGCGCCAATTCTCCGCAAACCTTAACGATGACTCCTAACTGCCGAATCGATTTGGAAGGCGACTGTCCGCCACTTTAACGAGAATACGGGGGTGGCTGCAATCTGCACGGCGTGGGGAGGGAGCCTTCCATCCTGGAACGAAGTTCAGATAAGACTGCAAGATCTGGGCAGTCTGCGACAATTCAGTTCTGCAGCGATCCTTATGCGGTCGATGCTGCAGTCGGTTAGCTCTGAAAGCGTTGCACCCACGATGCCGTGCGCCCCCTTCAGGGTCGGCCCGTTCGTGGGTGTCAAAAATCCAGGGTCGCCCGCTTCGCGTCCGACCTTGGGCCGGGGAGTGGAACGCCTTCAGCGTTCGGTTGCAGGTAACCATCATACTTGCATGTTCGTGATTTGCCAAACCGGTCGCCAGACCGGTCTGGCGTTTCGTGCACTTCCGCATCAGACCTCAACCGTCTGGGGCTTTTTCATTCAGTCCCCGGCGTCATCCAGCGAAATCACCCCCCGGGCCGGCAACAACGTTTGCAGCGGACAACCCTCACACTGCGGCACCTTTTTACAGAACTCCTTCGCCACCGCCCCCTGCCACTGCGACAACACCTGCAAGATCGCCCGCGCATCCCCCTCGACTCGGCGGAAAAACGACTGGCACTCATCATAATCCGCCGTGACGTCGATCCACCCATGACGGGCCGCGATCCGCAGACTGCCCCGATCCAGTGGATACACGGTACGCCCCCCCACGCGCAACAGGATCCGGTCGGCCAGTTCCCAGTTCACTCCGGGGAGCGCTCGCAACTGCTCCTGCCACCACTCCAGCGAGCGGTCCGCAAAGATCTGCACGATCGCCTGCGAGTCCGCCTCTCCGGTCGGGTCCACCGACTTCTGCCACCAGCGGGCCAGCGTCCACAACAGGCCGGCTTTCCCCGCAGGGAACCGCTGCGACTCCAACACCTCGGCGAGCCGATCGGCCCCCAGACGGTAAGTCTCGGCCGGATCGGTCAGCGGGCAGTCGGCGATCCAGTTCCCGGTCCCCCGCTTCCCCTTGGCCGGGCCGTGTTGCAACACCGTGCGGACAAGCGTGCTCCAGGTACCAACGGGGCCCGCTTCCGGCGGGTCTCCGTATTGCTCGCGCAGCAGCACGGCGGCAGTTTCCAAAATGTTGGTGGAAATGTCAGGTCTCCTCAACTCCAGTGCGCGGGCATCGTGCCCCAACCAAGACGGATCATCTTATTCGCATCGCGCTCGGCTTATAGTCGAACTTTGCAAGCACTGTCGATTACTGTATTCTCCACCGATCAAATCCGACAGTCGTCTCCGCCAATCCGGTTCCATCCCTTTCTGAGCCGAGGCTTGATGCGAAATCGCTCTCGCAAAATTCTGGCTGCGCTCACCGCTTGCGGAGTGGCAGGACTCGTCCTGGCGTTCCAGGACTGGCAGTCCGGCACTCCCGCACCACAGGAAGTGCTCGCAGCCGAGGGCGGGTTTCATTGGTACAAGGGCAATCTGCACACTCACACGTTGTGGAGCGACGGCGACGATTACCCCGAAATGGTCGCGCTGTGGTACAAAGACAATGGTTACGATTTCCTGGCATTCACCGACCACAACACCCTGCTCCGCAAAGAAC
>JAFEBR010000102.1 GCA_018242565.1 Planctomycetota bacterium
CGCGGCAATTCGGGGGAGAGGTTATCGCCGAAAAAATTTGTATTCTTGAAATCTTTGGCAAAAACGCAGGAAAACGACGGGGGGCGAACCGTCGCAGTGGCTTTAGCCGCCGTGAAACCACGCGTTGAAAAAACAGGGGCGTCACCCGCGCGACATCTTGGGCGCGCAGGTATCCCGTGAGTGACGCAAAGGCTTTGGGATAGCTGCTTCACGTCTCGCCTGAACCCAAGACTACGGACGAATCGCTCGCCGGAAAAAAACGCAAAATTTGGAATTCTTTGGCGAAACCTCGGGAAAACGAGCGGTTGAGAGAATCGAGGGTTGCCGCGCGAGGGTCGGCCTGGCCATGGGAGACCTGCGGTCGGCGGTCGGGCGGGTTCGGGAGACCCGCGCCGAACCGGTGAGAGAGGCAACCGCGAGACATTCGAGGCACGTCGGATTCGAAACAATGACGCGGCAGTTCTGGAACAGCACCCTCACGTCTCGGCTATAGCCAAGACTACGGACGATCTCTTCGCCGACGGAAATTCGAAAAAACGGAAATCTTTGAAGAATGGGCCGAAAAATCGCGTGTCGGCGCTGACTGCGACCCGCATTGGATCAGGCCGCGCTGACACTTGTTGGTTCTTTCACATTTTGCCTTTGGCCCCCCGGGCCGGTTCGTTCGGCCGGTGCCTGCGGTTTAAACAGGCTGCACGAGCGAGGCAATTCGGGGGAGAAGTTCTCGCCGACAAAATTTGTAATCTTGAAATCTTTGGCAAAAACGCAGGAAAATGAAGCACTTGCCGAGTGCTGGGTTATCGCGCGAGGGTCGGACTGCCGTCGGGAGCCCCGCGACGATCTGGGGGAGGGAGGAAACCGTGGAATTTGGGGACTGAGCCAAATCGGTTCGGCACGGGATTTGAACGGCAGTCAAATTGGCACGAACATGGGGATACAGAACAAATGACGCCTGTGCAGAAAAGGAGTTGCGTTCTGAAATACGACCGGGCCTTGCCTTCGACCATTTCCATGCGATTGAATGGGGGGCTCGGAACTGAGGCTGGCCCTGCATTCCTTGAATGTAAACCTGCGTCCCTGCTCCGCGTCGGCTTGCGAAATCTTGCACTGTCCCGAAATTTCAGAGTATTGCCAGACTTATCCAGGGGTTAAGCCGCGGCGGTGGAACTTCGGGAGCCTCGCGAATCGCCCGCCAATTCGCTTTGCAGGCGTCGTCCACCGGGCTGGCCCCTGCACAATGCCGGTGCACTGAATCCGCCGTGAATACCTGTGTGGTTCGAACTGAATGCAGGCGAGCGCTGTGCTTTATCCCGACGCGTTCGCCAACCGCGCCTCGGTCGCCAACGCCGAGCGCAACTCGCGCCGCAGCACTTTGCCCAGGAAGTTGCGGGGCAGATCGTTGGTCCGGGTTTCGACAATTTTGGGGCGCTGGTGGGCTGCGAGCCGGGTCCGCGTGAACTTGTCGAAGTCGTGCCGATTGAACCGCGACTTTTTGCTGACTACCAGCACGGCGCGGACCAGTTCCCCCACGGCTTCATCGGGTTCGCCAATGACGGCGACATCGTCGACGCCCGGATACGTCCGCAAGACCGATTCGACATCCCCCGGATAGACATTGAATCCCGAGGTGATGATCAGGTCTTTCTTGCGATCGACGATTTTGAAGAAGCCCTGCGAATCTTGAGTCGCGAGATCGCCCGTAAACAGCCACCCATCCCGCAGAACCTTCTGCGATTCATCGGGATTGTTCCAATACCCCAGCATGACCTGCGGGCCGCGGACGATCAGCTCGCCCACTTCGCCTGTGGGCAGAATTTCAAGGCCGGTCGTCTGATCGACGATCCGCGCGTCGGTATCGGGCAGTGGTACCCCGATCGTGCCGGGGATGGCCGTGCCATCCAGCGGACCGGCATGCGTCACCGGACTCGCTTCCGACAGGCCGTAGCCTTCGACCACCCGGCAACCGGTGTGTTCGCTGAACTCATCGGCAATTGCCTGGGGTAAGGCCGCGCCGCCGGACAGGCACGATTTCAGAGAGCGCAGATCAGGATGCGATTTGCGAAGCACCTGCGTATTCAAAGCCGAGAGCATCGCCGGGACGGCAGGAAACAGTGTGGGGCGGTGCTGTTCGATCAACCGCACCACCGATGCCGGGCGAAATCGATGATGCAGCACGAGCGTGGCCCCCAAAGCAATGCCATTCAGGACGCACGTCGAGAGTCCGTAGCTGTGAAAGAACGGCAGCACGGCCAACAGCGTTTCAGCCCCGGCGACCCCCTGTGACCAGTGTGCCAATTGCCAGGCGTTGGCCATCAGGTTGCTGTGCGACAGTGTCACCGCTTTGGGGGCTCCCGTGGTGCCACCCGTCGGCAGGATGTAGGCAGGCTGGGTGACTGCGGTCCGCACCGGTTCAGAGATTTCGGGTGCCTGTTCCAACGTCGTCTCGTAATCCAGAATCTCACTGCCCGTGAGGGGCGTCTGAAAACCGAGCCGTCGAAAACGTACCCAGGCATATCCCAATTGCTCGAGCCTGGGTAACCGCTTGGCGAGAGACGTCACCAGGACGACCGCCGGTTGTGTGGCCGGTGCTGCCAGGAGCGGGGTCAGAACATCGAGCGTCACGACGATGCGACAACCGGTGGCACCCAGCATCGAGCCAATCTGGTCAGCGACCATCAGCGGGCTGAGGGACACCACCACGCCTCCGGCCATCCAGATGCCGAATAACGTGACCAGGGATTCGGGCAGGTTCGGGAGCAGAATGCCCACGCGATCGCCCGGTTGCAAGCCAGCACGCACCAGGACGCGCGCCAACCGACGGGCCTGCGAGAACAACTCCTCGTAGGTCAATTGCTGTGCGTAATAGTGGCAGGCCACCCGCTGCGGGTAGCGCTCGGCGGCCTGTTCCAGCAGCCAGGGAAGTGGTGCCTGGGGATACTGCAGGTGGGCCGGGATGCCCGCCGGGTAGTGTGCCAGCCAGGCCCGCGAGGACCCGTCGTCACGAATGACTGGGGAAGCGAGCGAGTTCATACGTCACCTGAACTGTCGGTCAGAGACACGGTGGCCGATGGTCGCAGCGCGAAGGCTGACACGGCAGCTTCCCTCCGGCCACAAGTACCGGAAGCCGCGGTCAGAATCGACTCAAGATGTGTTATCGACAGGAGTTCCGCAGGGACTCGCAGTCGTTATGTCATTATTCGTCTGTCTACAGAACGGGTCAACAACTTGTCCAGCGGATTTTTCGCAGGTCGAGAGCCGGTTTTTCGTTATGTCCGTTACAGTGGGCCTGTCTATCCCTGTGCCGCGCTCAAGTTTTTTCTCGCCGGGGGGCGGCCCCGATAATCCGTCCACGCGGCGGCTTGACTTCATACGGGTCGCGCTCGAAGGATTGCAGTGTCATGTCTCCCACACGTCGCTCGACTCATCGGAAGAAGGTCACGCTCGCACTTGGCGGTGGCGGCGCTCGCGGTCTGGCCCATCTGGGCGCGATCCACGAAATCCTGTCGGCGGGTTTCGAGATCGAGCGCGTGGTGGGGGTCAGTATTGGGGCCCTGGTCGGCGCGATGTACGCCTTCCAGCCGGACCTCAATGCGATCCAAGAGCGGGCTCTGCAGTTTCTGCGGTCTCCAGAGTTTCAGCGACACCAGCAACGTCTGTTCGGGACTCGGCTGGGTGATTCGCCTGACACGCCAGGGACGATTGCCACCCGATATCGTCGGCTGGCCGATGCGTTGCGGGCGAATCGTCTGATGTACCGGGCGATTCGCCGATCGTCGCTGGTCTCGGGGGAATTGCTGGAACTCGTCGTCAAGGAACTGCTGCCGGACGCTGATCTGCGCGACGCGGCGATTCCGGTCTGCCTGATCGCCGTCGATCTGCATTCCGGACGTCCCGTCGTGTTTGAACAGGGGCCGGTCCGGCTGGCGGCCCGAGCTTCGGCGTCGGTTCCCGGAATTTTTCCGCCCGTGGCGCACGAACAGCAATTGCTGGCGGATATCGGGGGCTTTGCCGCACTCCCGTTGGGGGTGGCGCGTCAATTGCCGCACGAACTGTTGTTCGCCATCGACGTCGGGACCGAACTGAAGCCGATCGCGCGACATCCCAGTGCCGTCGAGATTCTGCTGCGGATGAATGATATTGGGGCTGCGTTGTTTCGGGAACATGTCCACGAATCAGCCGACCTGGTGATCGCGCCGGCCGTGCGGCATGTCGAATGGTGTGACTTCACATCCGCCGAGGTGTTGATTCAGGCCGGGCGGCAGGCAGCACGCGACGCTCTGACACAGTACGCGTTGCCTCGATCACGGCACGATTCGGGTTCACGGCTGGCCCGGCCGGGAGCGCGTAACGGCGCCGGACAACGGTCCGGCATGCGCGACGATTAACCATTGGGAATTCGCTGCCCCGGATCTGCACGATCACGGCGTTCGCCTTGGGAACTATGGGGCGACCCCTTATAATCCCTCCATTGTGACAACTGGCCCGACTGCTACTGGAGCGAACCCATTGAGCCTGCGTCTGGGGCTAATTCTGTGCTCCGTGCTCAGCGGTGGACTGGCACTGCCCTGGGTGGTGCAGGGGGCCGATCCGCCTCCGATCAGTTTTCAGACGGTCGTTGGTGAACGATTCCGCATCTGGGATCAGAATCTGGATGGTTTGTTGACCTCGGAGGAAACCAGCAAGCTGGTACTGAACCCGGGGATCAAGGGACGTGAAGCCGCCGCCGTGGCGGCCATTCATGTCAGCTTTCGCCGCGCAGGGGCACCGGCGGGGCTGTCGATCTTCGATCTGTTACAGCCCAGCGACAAGCCCGCCGAGCGTCGCGATGTTGACGATCACAAGGTGCATTTTGCGGCGGACTATGCCCGGTTCGACCGGCACGTCCGTGAATTGCCACGGCAGATTTTTACCATCGCCGCGGCGCCCGCCCTCGACGGCATGGCCCAGGGCAAGCTCGGCGACTGTTACCTGGTGGCGGTGGTCGGGGCGGCCGTGCATCGCGATCCCAAATCGGTTCGCGACATGTTTCGCATCCAATTGGATGGTTCGAACGAGTTGTTGTTTCCCAATGGCGAACGGCTGAAAGTTCCCGCATTGACCGATGGGGAAATCATGCTGGGCTCGTCGGCCGAGAATCAGGGCCTCTGGCTGAATGTGCTGGAAAAGGCGTATGGCCAGTTACGTCTGCGACAGCAGGGGGCCGGACCGGGGCCTGGCGAACTCGAACTCGACATCATCGCCCGTGGGGGCGACGCCCAGCACACCCTGTCGCTGCTGACCGGGCGCGATGCCCAGTGGATTCCCTTTCAGCCGCGAACACCCCGCAATTCGCCCCCTCCCAGTTACACCCGGCGACTGGCACTCCGCGAGCAGTTTCGCACACAGTTGATTGGTGCCTTGCGTCGTCGGCAGTTGGTGTGTGTCTCGACTCCGAAGATTCGCCTGCCACCCGGAATCATACCGGGCCACGATTATGCGCTGCTCGATTTCGATCCGCTGACGAACGTGGCCCATCTCTGGAATCCTTGGGGCGTCACATACAGCTTCACCCCGCAGGGTGATCATCCGGGACTTGAGCATGGCTACGAGGTGCGGCGCGGGCATTTCGAGATGCCATTCGATGACTTCATCAAGGTGTTCAACGGCATCTGGTGTGAAGCCGTGGAGCCTCCGTTGCCCGGGGGGAAATAGTCGGGGCGGAGGAGGGTGCCAGTCATGGGGCTACAGCCTCGCTCCGGGGATCGGATTCGCTAAGATAGAATGGCCGTCGAGCACGGCTCATGCGATTCCTCGATACCAGCGGGATAGCCCCGGCGTCCCGCACCTGCCTGATACGGAACCTGCCTTATGTGGTTTATGGATCGCCGTCTGTCGCGCGTTGTCCGACTTCGCAACCTGGCCTGGCTGATCGCCGGGCTGAGTTTCAGTTTGACGCTCAGTTCTGCCGCCCAACCCCCCGCCGACTGGAAGACGGTCAAAGTCCCCGACGTCTGGAAGAATCCTCCCGCGGGGATCGACAACCTGTCGTGGTATCGTGGTTTCGTGCAGCCTCCGGCCGCCTGGAAGGGCAAAGACCTTGAGCTGTTTGTAGAGCCGAGCGATGCCGCGCACGAAGTCTTTTTCAATGGCAAGCGTGTGGGTGGCGCGGGTGAGTTTCCCCCTTTCTTCCGGAGCGGACTGGGGGGCACCGACAAGTTCTTTGTGCCGGCTGATGCGGTGCGATACGACGCGCCGAACGTGGTGGCCATTCGCGTTTACAACCTGGAAGGCCGCACCGGGTTCAACATCGCGGCCCCCGTGCTCTTCGGCGATAAAGACGCCGTGCGCATGATCGGGGACTGGCAATTCCGCCCGGGTGATCAGGCCAGTTGGGCGAAGTATGAAGCCGACAAAGTTCCCGAAGGCGTTGCCTTGTTCTCGAAGATCGAAAGTGCGCTGGATGTACTGAAAACGTTGAAGGCGATCGATGACGCCGGGCCGCAGACCCCCGCGGAGGAACTGCGGCAGTTCACCATTTCGAGCGACCTGGAAGCAGAACTGGCGCTCAGTGAACCCGAAGTGCGTCAGCCTTTGAGCATCAAGTGGGACCCGCGAGGCCGTCTGTGGGTCAACGAGTTCATCCAGTACCCCGATCCGGCAGGGCTGAAAATGGTCAGCCGCGATAAGTTCCTGCGAACGGTGTACGACAAAGTTCCCGCTCCGCCTCCGCACCATTTTCCGGGACTCGACCGGATTTCCATTCACGAAGACAGCGACGGTGATGGCAAGTTTGACCGGCACACCGTCTTTGTCGAAGGCCTGAGTCTGACGTCGTCGTTTGCCTTCGATCGTGATGGTGTGTGGGTGCTGCAACCTCCGTATCTGCTGTTTTATCCCGATAAAGACCACGACGATCGCCCCGATGGCGACCCGGTGGTACACCTCGAAGGCTTTGGCATGGAAGATTCGCATTCGATCGCCAACAGCCTGCGCTGGGGGCCCGATGGGTGGCTCTACGGTGCCCAGGGCAGTACCGTGACGGGGGCGATCAGACGGCCGGGCGACAAGGCGACCGTCAATTCGCTGGGGCAATTGATCTGGCGCTATCATCCCCCCACCCGACGCTACGAGATTTTCGCCGAGGGGGGTGGAAACACCTTCGGCGTCGAACTCGACGCTCACGGGCGAATTTTCTCGGGGCACAACGGCGGTGACACCCGGGGCTTCCACTACGTCCAGGGGGGCTATTACCGCAAGGGGTTTGAAAAACACGGAGCCCTGTCGAATCCTCATGCGTTCGGCTTCTTCGAAAGCATGAAGCACGACAAAGTCCCCCGGTTCACGCACACGTTCGTCTTCTACGAAGGGGGAGATGGCAGTCGGCCCGATTCCTCGTTGCCCGCCCGCTATCGAGGAAACCTGTTCGGTGTGGGCCCCCTGCAGGGGCACGTGGTACGCAGCGATGTGTCTCCGGATCAGTCGTCGATCAAGACCAAGGATCTTGACCATCCACTGACCAGCAAAGACACCTGGTGCCGACCCGTCGATATTCAGTTCGGACCCGATGGAGCGCTCTACGTCTGCGACATGTACGAGCAGCGCATTGACCATGCCAGCCATTATCAAGGACGGATCGACCGCGACCGCGGCCGAATCTGGCGGATCAAGGGCAAAGGGGGCGTGCCCATCAAGCCGTTCGATTTGAACAAGGCTTCGACGGCCGAACTGATCGACCGTCTGCAGGACTCCAATCGCTGGTTCCGCCAGACGGCCCTGATGGTCCTCGCCTGGAAGCAACCCGAGGGGGCCGTGCCCGAATTGCTGAAGCGCCTGCGCGGAGCCACCGACGACTCGGCGGTGACTTTGCTGTGGGCGATTTATCAACTGGGGGGCTTGAAGGAAGATATCGCTGTGCAGATGTTGGGGCATCCCAATCCGTATGTGCGCCAATGGACGCTGCGCGTCGTGTGTGACGAGCGGATGATTTCCAGCCAGATCGCGGCCAAGCTCACCGATCTGGCCTCGAATGAATCGCACGTCGAAGTTCGCAGCCAGTTGGCCAGTTCAGTGCGGCGGTTGCCCGCGTCGGACGCCTTGCCCCTCGTTCGGCTGATGCTTTCGCATGATGCCGATGCGGGCGATGTGTTCATTCCGCTGCTCGTGTGGTGGGCGATTGAAGACAAGGCGGCGACCGATGGCGACGCGATCGTGGCGTTGCTGGCGGACCGCGGACTGTGGTCACATCCGCTCGTGCGCGACGGCCTGCTCGAACGTCTGATGCGACGCTTCGCCGCCGTGGGCACCCGCAAAGATTTGTTGACCTGCGCGACATTGTTGAATCACGCTCCCGATGCCGAGTCGGCGAAACGCCTGTTGGCGGGCTTTGAAAAGGCGTATGAGGGCCGGTCGCTGGCGGGTTTGCCCGACGAACTGGTCGCGGCGATTGCCAAAACGGGCGGAGGCTCGCTCGCCCTGCGTGTGCGACAAGGCGATCAAGCCGCGCTGACCGAGGCCCTGAAGTTGCTGGCCGATGAAAAGGCGCCTCGTGCCGATCGGCTGAAGTTCGCGCAGATCCTGGCGGACATCCATCCTGAATCGGCGGTGAGCGTACTATTAAGCGTCGCCCGGACGACGGCGGATGCCGAACTGCAGGGGGCCGCGCTGGCGGCGTTGCAAGCCTTCGAGAAACCCGAAATCGCCACGGCTGTCGTGGAGCTCTTGCCCAAGCTGGCCGATGATCAGCGCATCGTGGGGCTCAATCTGCTGGCCAGCCGCAAGGCCTGGGCGCGGTCGCTGCTGACGGCGGTCGACCAGGGAAAAGTTCCCGTAAAGCAGGTGCCGGTCGAAGTCGTGCAGCGAATTCTGTTTCAGCGCGACGAACAGAACGCCATGCTGGTGGAGAAACTGTTCGGTGCCGTAAAAGGGGCCTCGACCGCCGAGATGCTGGCCCAGGTCGAAAGCCTGAAAGGGGTGCTGGCGGTCGGCACGGGGAATCCGTACAACGGCCGCAAGCTCTATTTGAACAGTTGCGGCAAGTGCCACGTGCTGTTTGGTGAGGGGGGGCGGATCGGTCCCGACCTGACGAGTTACAAGCGCGACGACGTGCACACGATGCTGGTCAACGTGGTCAATCCGAGCGCTCAAATCCGCGAAGGGTTCGAGAATTACGTGTTGATCACCCAGGATGGTCGCACGCTCACCGGTTTCATCGCCGATCAGGATCCGCGTACGGTGGTGATTCGCGGCAGCGACGGACAAAGCGTGGTGGTGCCGCGAAGCAACATCGACGAACTCGCTGCCAGTCCAAAGTCGCTGATGCCCGAGGGGATTCTGAAAGATCTCACCGAGCAGCAGGTGCGCGACCTGTTTGCTTACCTGCGATCGACTCAGCCGCTGGCGGTGCGCTGATCGCGCACTGTTTTGGTGAATGCCCCGACCCGGTTCGGCCTGCTGCATTTCTCAGGATGATTGCCATGATGACGAGAGTTCTCGGTCTGCTGCTGGTGTTGGTCGTCGTTCACCCGACGAAGGCCGACGAACCGCTCACGCTGAAGCTGTGGCCGGCGGGGCCTCCGACGGCTCGGGTCCCGAAATCCGAAGCGACAGAAAAGCTGATTCAGTCGTATGGCGGGCTGGGCTCCCACCGGATTTCCGATGTCAGCGATCCGACGATCACGGTCTACCGACCAAAGCAGCCAAATGGCACGTCGGTCATCGTGGCCCCGGGTGGGGGCTTCATGTTTTTATCGTACACCCACGAAGGGACCGAGGTCTGCGAATGGCTCAATTCACTGGGGGTGACGGCGATCTTGCTGAAATATCGGACTCCCACGCGGGATGAGCAGGAAATGCACGAACTGCCCGTGCAGGATGCGCAGCGGGCTTTGGGACTTGTGCGCAAGCACGCGGCGGAATGGCAGCTCGACCCTCGGCGGGTGGGCTTGCTCGGTTTTTCGGCGGGAGCGAACCTGGCCGGGCATGCCGCCTGGGATCGCGGTCCCCGGACGTATCCGCAAGTGCCCGAATTCGACGATCCGCGCGGGCCCGACTTTCTGGTGTTCATCTATGGTGGCGGGTTCCTCGACAAGAATGACAAATCGAAGTTCCGTCCCGGATTCAGCATCCCGGCCGATGCGCCGCCGGTCTTTCTGCTGGTGGCACACGACGATGGGGCCAACCCCATCGAGGCGGCCATGTTGTATCTCGAATATAAGCAGCGGAACCTGTCGGCCGAGTTGCACATATGTGCCAAGGGGGGACACGGCTTCGGCATGCGTCCTGCGGGGCATCCGGTCAACGACTGGCCGGTGCGCTGTGCCGAGTGGATGCGCAGTCTGGGATGGGTTCCGGGAAAGTAGACCGGCAACGACCGCACGGCCGGCGCTGCCCACTTGGATTTTTTCCAGCGGTCTCCTACGCTGTGCACCATGGAAACGGCTGCCGCAACCGAAACTCAGACACCGCAATTGATTCTGCTGGGAACGGGCACCAGCAATGGTGTGCCGATGATCGGTTGTCATTGCGCGGTCTGTGAGTCGCCCCATCCGCGCAATCACCGCACCCGTTCGGGCGTGCTGGTGCAGGGCCCAACGGGGAATTTTCTGATTGATACGCCTCCGGAACTCCGGGTGCAGATGCTGCGTGAAAAGATCGACATGGTCGGGGCCGCCGTGTTCACTCACGCCCATGCGGACCACCTGTTCGGTCTCGATGATCTGCGGATCTTCAGCTACTACCTGCAGCAGGTGATTCCCCTGTATTGCGAATCGGAAACCGAACGCCGGATTCGGCAGTCGTTCGATTACGCATTTCACGATCCGCATGCCAGTCGGCATTTTGGTGCGGTGCCGCAGTTCTCGGTGACGAATATTGAAAGCGACCCGTTTGAACTGATGGGGTTGACGGTGCGTCCGATTCGACTGTGGCATGGGCAGATGCCGGTGCTGGGGTTTCGGATCAACAACGTGGCCTTCTGCACCGACGTCAGTCGCATTCCCGACGAAAGCTGGCCGTGGCTGGAAGGACTGGATGTGCTCATTCTCGACGCCCTGCGCGAGAAACCGCACCCCACGCACTTTACGCTGTCGCAGGCGCTCGAGGTGGTGCAGCGGGTCGCCCCCCGGCAGGCCTACCTCACGCACATCTCGCACATGCTCGAATACGAGGCCACGAACGCCCGGCTGCCCGCCGGTGTCGAACTGGCATACGACGGTCTTCGCATCCCCCTGTAGGTACGCACCATGGACGACCATGCCCGAGCAATGCTGACGTTTGCCAGTCTGGCGGGGCTCTCGCAGTCGCGCGGGCAACTGGGTCCACGCGACAAGTTTCTGGTGCTGGCTGGCGTCGCGGCCTGTCGTGGCGACTTCACCACCGTCGCCACCCGCTGCCGTGACCTGGTGCTGCACCACAACCCGGTCCACCTGCTCAAACGGTTTGCTTCGTTCGAGAGTGCGCTCGCCGATGAAGAGTTTCAGGCCTTTCTGAAACAACTGGCCCGCTTCTGCTCTTACGAAAAAGGAGAGCACCTGCTGGCGCAACTGGGGGTCGCGATCGACGTGCCCCACGCCGGGGCGGCGAGCGACCCCGCCGAGCGGGCACTGCAGCTGCTGGAACCTGGGGCCGCCTGAGCGGCCCCAGGGCTGGCGAGCAGGCGATTTCTGCGCTATTCCGACTCGAATTCGTGCCGCAGTTCGTTGAAGTGGATGTATTCCCAGTGCCGGTAGAGCACGGCTGACTGCTTCAGTCGTTCGCGCGGACCGATGGCAACCATCCGACCCTTGTGAATCAGAGCGATCTCGTCCACTTTTTTCAGTGTCGACAAGCGGCGGGGCAGGAAGATCAACGTGCGATTGATTGCGATCCGCTTGTAGGCGTCATCGACCAGCGTCTTGGTGTCTTCGTCGAGCGCTTCTTCCGGTTCTTCGATGATCATGATCGCCGGCTTGCGCAGAATGGCGCGGGCAATACTCAACCGGAAGCACTGCCCCGGATCGAGCATTTCCCCATGTTCGCCAATGATCGTTTCGTAGCCCTGTGGCAACTTGCTGATGAAGTTGTGGGCGTGCGAAATCTTGGCTGCTTCGGTGATCTCCGGCAGGCCGAAATTCGAATTGCCGCCGCTGATGTTGTCGCGAATCGAACCGGTCAGGTAGGGAGTCTTGCCACCCACGTAGACGGTTTCGGCCCGTAACGATTCGAGGGTCACCCAGGCGATGTCTTCGCCATCAATTTGAATTTTACCCGACTGCGGTTCAATGAAGCGTGGCAGCAGGTAGGCAATCGCCTGACCTTCCAGCGGGTCGGTCGCCACGATGGCAATCTGCCGGCCGGCGGGGATTTTCAGTTTCAATCCCGCGAGTAACTGCTTGTTGCCCGGAGTGGTATACGACACGTTCTCGAACGAAATCAGCTTCGACAGCGGTTGCAGGAACTTCGCCCCCACCGCCTGGCCGACTTCCGGAATCTGATTCAGGTACGTCTGAATCACCCGCGCGGCTTCTTCGACGGGTTCGTGTTCCTGCCGCAGTCGCGCCAGGCTCTGCAGCGGGAACCAGGTGGCGGCGAAGGCGCTCAGCAGCAACACCGCCGACGAGAACGGGAATTCGGAATTGACGGCGACGACTTTGCTGCCGACGAAGAAGACGACAAACGCCAGGCAGGCCGCCACCAGCACACGAATCGAACGTCGCGACCAGGCCTGAGCCGTCAGTCCCTGCGACAGGTTCTGCTGAAACCGTTCGAGCGAGCGATCGAACTGCTCTTGTTCAAACGCCTCCATGGCATAGCCCCGCACGAGACGGGTACGATGCAGGCTCTCAGCCAGCAGACGCAGCTCTTTGTTCGAATTGACCTCGCTCAGGGACCGCACCTGGTTGATGCGCAGCGTCTCGCGATGGGCGAAATACCAGCACCCGGCAATCGGCACGAGGCACACCCCGGCCAGGATCGGATCGACGCCGAAGGCCAACACAGTCAGAGCGGCAATTCGCACGGGGTCCCGCCCCATCCGCAGCGCCCAGTGGAACACCCCGGTGCTGACGCGGTCGATTTCGGTGGTGAACAACTGCAATGCCTGCTGACAGACACTCCCTTCGAGATCTGAAGGGCCCAACCGCAAGGTCTGGCGGTGAATGGCCTGCCGCAGGCGTGTCCCGATCGATAGTCCCGTGCGCTGCAGCAGCATGCGGGCATGCGATTCGAGCATGCTGCGCAGATAGCCAAACGCGGCCATCACGGCGACCAGCGTCAGCAGCGCCGAACGATTGGCCCGCAAGGGGGAGAACCGACGATACGCCTGCGACACGACGGGGCCGAAATACCGTTCGCGCGATTTCCAGACGTAGGGCAGGATTCCCGAGTTGGTAAATTCGATTTCGCCCAGGGCGTTGGTAGGCGCGTGCGAGAGCTCGGTCATGACCTCATCGCCCAGAATCTCGGACAGGCGATGCCCGCTGTTGGCCGGAATCTTCAGTTGGCCGCCGCTGACCAGCAGTTCGGTAATCAGCGAGATGATGATCAGCGCGAACACCAGCAGCACCGTGCTGCCAGCCAGATCGAGACACGCATTAAGAGGCGTCCCCTTAAGCAGTTCGCTCGACGAGAAAATTCGTTGGAAGGGGGTAGGTTCTTTGCTCGCCACGAGATGTGCCGTCCAGTTCTACGCCCCGATACCCGATCAGGCGAGATCGCGGTCCTCGAACAGAATGAAAGCCAGCAGAATCATCGCGCCGATGTAGGCGGCACTGTAGGCCCCGACTTGCGCGAGATAGTCTGCCTGCACGACTCTGCCGGTCACAATCGCCGCTTCCACGTTGAAGTTCTCAACGGCAGGCAGCACGATGGCAATTCCCTTCGCTACGAAGGTCACCGGTTCAAACCGTCCCAGGTTGCCGCGGACCAGGACCGGTGTCAGGTGCCCGATGACGAAAATCGTCAGGCACGAAATCATATTCACCATCATCGGCAAGCGGGTCGAAATCGCCACGCTGATCGCCGACATGACGGCGATTTCCAGAATACTCAGCACGACGGGCGGCAGGATTTTGTTGGCTTCCAACTGCGCCAGACGCATGGTCATTTCACCCGAGGTTTCCCGGGCGTCATAAAAGCCCTTGTAGACAATCAGCGCCCAGAAGGCCAAGACGAGCGGCACGACCAGGAACAGAACGGCCGTCTGAATGCCCACGAACTTGCCCACGATGAACTGCCGGCGGTTGATCGGCTTCGACAGCAGCGTCATGGCCGTCTTGCCGTCAATTTCGTCGGCGATACTCATGCTCGACGTCCAGATGGCCAGCAGCATGCCGCTGATCAGAATCGTCGCCAGACCACAGATTTCCAGCATCTTGACGTCGTCCCCCAGCGAGAAAAACGGGACGAACGTGTTGAACACCAGCAGCACGAGC
The DNA here is from genome assembly GCA_018242565.1 of Planctomycetota bacterium. GTDB lineage: Bacteria > Planctomycetota > Planctomycetia > Planctomycetales > Planctomycetaceae > JACQFH01. The sequence continues at coordinate 14,388 of JAFEBR010000102.1, forward strand.
GACGTGATCAGCAGCAACGCGAAGACCGGTTGCCGCAGAGCTTCTTTACAAGTGGCGCGAGCAATAATGCCGGCCCGCGTTTTGTAAAGAAAGATGACCAGCAGCGCAATGACACCGGCAAAGCCGCCCGCTGTCAAAGCGAGGGTCGAACGCAGGTCTCGGACCTCGGCCAATTCGTCCGCGGCCAAAACCAGCGTTCCCGAAGTCAACAGGCTCCCAAAACTCATAATCAACCTCACCGTGTCATGCGAACGATCATCAACAGACGTATACAGGCCCGAACCGTGCCCTGCTTACGTCAGATTCCAGCGAGACGTTGGAATCGATCGGCCGCAGCCGGCCAGAGTTTCCCAAATCACATCCTGGTTCCAATCTAACCGCTGGAAATCGTGATGGGAACCGATGAACCCTGGTTTTGGCCCATTTGTCACTGACCATCCGGTGCCGATCGTTAAACCTCGTGCGATCCTTCAAAACCGAATGTCAAATTCACGGTATTTCTCGCTGTCGGCGCTGACGGTTCTCTCGGTTCCGGTGATTTGTCCGCGAAAACTCTCGGCAATGTCGAGCAGCAAACCGTTGATGGCTTCGGTCGCTCCCTGGACCACCAGTTCCACCGTGCCGTCGGGCAGGTTTTTCACGTAACCGGTTACGGGATGACGCTTTGCGAGATTCCGCGTGGTATAGCGAAACCCTACCCCCTGCACTCGTCCCGAAAAGACCACGCGCTCGGTCATGTTCAGCGCTCCTCGGCGAATTCTGTGGGCCCGGTCGGCAGCCAATCTCTGCGACGGCGGGTTTTTACCCGCGCGGATGACATTTCCGATGTACGGCTTTCAGGCGTGTATGTTCAACGTGGGTATAGATTTGTGTTGTGGCGATGCTCGCATGCCCCAGCAGTTCCTGCAAAGCGCGAATCTCGGCCCCACCCGCCAGCATATGCGTGGCGAAACTGTGCCGCAGCGTGTGTGGACTGACCTTGGCACTAGTCCCGATCCGGCGTGCGTATTTCTTTACGAGGTTCCAGACCATTATGCGCGTCAGGCCGCGTCCACTGCGGCTGACCAGCAGTTCCTCGGGATTGGACCGACTGGTCAAGAGCGGGCGTTCGTGTTCGAGGTAACTGGCAATGGCATGGCAGGCGATCGGGTTCAGCGAGACCAGACGCTCTTTATTGCCCTTGCCCACGCATCGGCAATAGGCTTCGTCGAGATGTACATCTCGCAATTTCAGATTCACAACTTCCGAGGCCCGGCAACCCGTGGCGTAGAGCAGAGCGAGCAGGGCCCGATCGCGAAGCATGTACCGATCGGCACCGATCGGTGCGGCCAGGAGTTGATTCACCATGTCTGGACTCAAGACATGCGGCAAATGCTGCCACAGTTTCGGTGAACTCAGCAAGTCGGCCACGCTCTCGCGGAGTACGCCTTCCAGCAGCAGGTACCGAAAGAACATTTTGATGGCAACCAGGTGCCGGGCCACCGTCGTTGAAGACAGATTGCGTTCGTGCAGATGGCCCAGGTAACTGGTCAGAACCTTCAAATCGACGTCGTGGAGTCCCACCACGCCATAGTCTTCAAACCAGGTGAAAAACTGCCGCAAATCGGAGCCGTAAGCCAGCACCGTGTTGTGGGCCATGCCGATTTCTGTTTCCTGATATTTCAGGAAGGGCTCCAGGTACTGCGACGGTGTCAGTGCCGCGGTCGGGCGGAACTGGCGATCAGCAGGTGGGCGTTTGCGGGGAGGCATACTGCACCACATCGGATCAGATGGGGGAACACCTTGAGCCGTAACGATCCCGGCCCCTCAGGCCGCGAAAACCACACAAAATCCCCGGCTTGCCGCCAGTTCCGCCAGGCCGGCGCAATGTCGCCAGAGTTGATCCGAGACGAGTATCAGACCAGTTCCGGATCAAACTGTTTCGACAACTCGGCTTCCCACTCATCCAGAAGCGGCCAGTCGACGGCACAGGTCCCGAAATCGGCCATGTGCTGGTATTTCTCGAGGCGGTCGATCGTATCCTGCAGCAGGCGGTTATCTTTACGGAACGCCGGACCATGGCTGGGCAGCAGCCATTTCACGTCGCTGTCGCGGATCCGCTCAAGCGATTTGATGAAGGCACTGATGTCCGAGCCATGATGAGCGTCGATATTTCCGACACAACCGTCACGAAAAATATTGTCGCCCGAAAACAACAGATCTCCCAACCGGAATGCCAGTTGGCTCTGGGTGTGTCCCGGCGTATGCCAGGTCTCGATTTTCAGATTGCCGACTTCCAGCAGATCCCCTTCGTCAATCGTCTTTCCGAGGTGAATTCGGGGCAGATTGATGGAAATCCCCTGGGCCGGAATCTCGGCGTAAGTCAGAATCCGATCGCCGTCGGCGAGTGCCGACTTGGCCAGCGGGTGGCCGACTGAAACGGCTTGCGGGAGCATTTCCTGGGCGAGTTTCAGGCCCTGAATGTGATCGGCATCGGCGTGCGTCACCACCAGGTATTTGCACTTGGCCAGTGGGAAATCCATCTGGCGGATCATATCGATGATTTCGCGGGCCGTATCTTCGTACCCGATGTCAATGAGCATCCAGTCTTCTCCATCAAAGACCAGATACACGCAGCACCCGAATCGCCGCCGGGCCTGGTAGTTCATTTCAATGACATTGGGAAAAAGCGTACGCCGCTCCAGCATGAACCCGCTCCGCCTCGAAATCAGAAGATCAGCCCGTCAAACCGTAGCTCGGATTTTAACGGGGGCGGTGCGGGGAATCGAGTCGAGTCGGCGAATTGCCGGTCAGACCACCTTTGACATGTCCTGTTGGAACATTAAGATAAAAACACGTGGATCTGTGAACTCCTGGTCCTGTGCCATGTCGCGACGATCCCGTTCGGGTCGGGTGCCGGTTGTTTCCCGGTTCTGAGTGTTCCATTTTTCTAATTGTTTTGCTCTGTCATTTCGCGCGGAAGAACTCCGCAGATCGATGCTCGCGGGCGCAGGACGCGCCACACTCCGACGCGCAAGTGCCGGAGCAGCAACGTCGAATGAGAATATCGGTTCGCGTATGCCCATCCTGAAGGTCGACGAACTTTGCCG
>JAFEBR010001029.1 GCA_018242565.1 Planctomycetota bacterium
CTGGAAGCTGGCAGAAACACTTGCTTTCCACGTCCAGGGAGGTCATGGAGAGTAGCAGCATTTTTCTGGGTGGCGAAGGACGTGATCCTTGCCGGACGCAGAGCTTCCGGCAAGGCAAGCCGCCGTCCGCCAGGGACGGCGGTCACGGGAGTGGTGGGGATAATGCAGCCGAGCGACGGAGGCGTACAAGGGCTCGGAACTTGGTGTTGATTGTCGCCGCGATGCCCGACGGGCGCGGCGTGAAGGGACGTTTCGGATGATGATGGAAACGATCCGGTTTCGAGGGTGATCGTCTTGTCGTCAATCCCCCTTACGCGAAACGCGAACAGCGTTTTTCGGCGGAAGGGGGGCGAAAGCCCAAATGGTCAGGGGGGAGCGGGGTCAAGGACGTTCGGTGCGGAGGGGCACCCGGTCTGCACAAGCGAGGTTTTGGGAGCGCGGAAGATCGGGGAGGAGGCCGCATTGAACGCCGTCGGGTATCCTTGACGTTGCGGGGGATTCTCCCCCCATGCCCAGAATGCACGAGCCTTGAATCGCCCGTGCCTCTGACATCTTGCTTGCCCTACGATTGCCCCAAGGGCTCGTAACCCGCAGTCCGTCCCGTCCCAAGAATGACATCCATGTTGCTGAGATTTGGACTCTGATCGAACCAGATGTCGAGAACGTGAAGTGTGGTGCCGATTTGAACGTAGTTGAATCCCACTTCCCGGTACCAATCATAGCAGCCGTGGTAGAGCTTCAGCGTCCGGTCCGCCGTCCGACGCTCATGTTCTGGAACCGACCCCGGATGAACCAGTGGCAGCTCTGAGAATATCTCGTCAATGGCGGCAATGCCGTCCATCGGGCTGAATCCCTCATCGAGTCCATCGACCAAGGTTGGGTGCATCGATACGGTGAATTTGGTGTCGGTCATGTGATTGATCTCCTCTTTTTGTGATACCAGTCGCGCCCATCGCGGCCTGATGGCACGTGAATCAAAGCCGCCAACAGGCGGTGCGAAGCGAACCGGTCAAGCGAAAGACGGAGGGTCCGCGACGCGGAAACCGTCTTGGCAGCTTGACTGGACCGGCGACGGCTTTAGCGTGCCCATCTGTAGGCCGTGAGGGGGCGATTCCAGGGATTGGAGGAGATCAACCGCGACTGCGACATCCAAAGTGTTGATGGCGGTGCCGATCACCAGACGTTGGAGGGCATCCTTGATGCCGAAGGCGGAGCCGCCGCAACAATTCGGAACAAGGCAGCACCGCAGGTGACTGTTTGAGCTGGAAGCCGTCAGCACCAGCGGGCCGCAAGGGGCGACAGCCGTCCCTCGCCGAGGACCGAGCGAATAGCGAGCCTGGAGTCACGCGGTCGGCACGGCTGCCGAGGTGCCCCAAAGGAAGGTGTGGCGGAAGGAAAGCGTCAGTGCCACAAGGAACGGTCAGCCAGGATTTAGCGGCAGTTGAACACCATTCGGCAAGAATCAGCCGCCTTCGGTGAAATAATCCTTGGCGGGCGGGGCCGACGGATCGGACTGGAAATAATCACGCGTAAGCTCCGGGCCTCCTCCGTACTTCGCTTGGACTTCGAGCAGCTCCCACACGTGGTCCAGGTCAAGCGCATCCATCGCCTCGTATTTGTCGAGCTTCCCGCTCTCAAAGTCCAAGATAACCTGACGGATGCGGTCTTCTTTAGCGTCGTTTGACATGTGGGCAGACTCCCGAAGCAAACGGTTAAACCTGTCGCGATCAGTTTACAAAGATTCGGCCAGAGATCGCACCTCAGTTCGGTAGATTCTCGAACTGGCAAGGGAGTTGGCGGATGTCCGCTTGAGGCCGTGAGGCCGAAGCACAAGGCGGGCGAGAGGGGGCGATAGCCGTCCCTCGCAGAGGACCGAAGCGAAGTGCAGCCCGGAAGCACGCGGTCGCCAAACGGCGATGTGCCCGACAACCGTGACTATCCACGGTCATTCTCACGAGCAATGAATACCTCGAAGTCTCCATAGAAGGAGCCTCCCCACTGGATCATATCGCTATGCGTTTCCAGCCAAAGTTCGCTGGTGTCAGATTCTCCGTGGATTCGGAACGTCGAGCAGTAAGTGTGGACATAGCAGGAGAGAGGACCAAACGTGGGGCCGACAAAGCCCCAGTCGTCCATTTCCTGATCGGGGTTCGTGCGTCCGTGATAAAGTCGCACGTACATCTTGCCAGGTTGGAGGGGGGTACCCTTGGAAACAAGAAGCGTCGAGTGCATATCGGTATGAGTCATTTTGCACCCCCATCCCCGGCGGTTTCCTCAACGTAATGGCAACGGGCTCGGTCGAGGGCCGACTCGAAGTCAAAGTTGTTTCGGTCTGCCCAGTGCATCAGGTCGCCCAGAAGGTCACCGAGAGCGTCTTCCTCGTCGGTTCCGGTGGCTTCCATGAAGGCCAGCAAAGCGGCGGCCGCCCATTCGGAACGGTGCTCATTCATTCCCTCCGGGTCGGGCGGCAGGTGGCTTCCCGTGCGGAAATATCCCAGCGTGCCATCAAAGCCGCAGCCGGGGCAATGGGCGTTGCTTTCGTCGTCCCAATCATGATCGCCGACGGGCTCGCTGCCGTCGTCGGTGACAATGCACGTAATGAGGGCAGTGATCTTGAATCGATCCTTCTGCCCGCACGCCGGGCAGCGGATGCCTTGGAGGCAGTTCGTGTTGGTCATGCTGCCCTCCCCGTCGCCTCGGCGATGGCCTGCTGCACCTTCGACTGTATATGCGTCCGCTTTTTTCCGACTTGGGCATTGATCCAGTCGGAAGCGGCGACCAAGGCGTCAAGTAACTTCGGCCCGGCCTGCATGACGCGCAGATGAGCGTCGGCCTTGCAGGAACCGGAGAACTCAAGCCCGGTAATACGGGCGTAAATTTCCTCGGCGTGCTTGCGGTCGTGAAAATCGCCGATAGCGTGAGCGCCTTCGCCGGAAACATGGCCGTAAAGCGTCCAGAAATCGGCCTCGAAACCTTCGCACGGTTCGACAAAGGACCCTCCGGGGTCGTCCGCATCAATGTAGCGGCGGCAGGGCTGAATTTCATAATCGTCGAAGCGGGCTGGTAATGCGGGACGGGATTCGAGCGACTTTTGGCACTCGGCCTCAATCGCCTCGTAATCCTCTACATCGCCATTGTGGTCAGCGAAGACGACATCATCGGCGTCGTTGTCGATGTGGCGGGCGACAGCCTTGAGCCTTGATTCGGCCTCGGCAGCGTCCAGAGTTTCAATTATGACGGTGATTTGTCCGATGTATTGCGGCATATTTAGATCATCCTTTTCAAAAATGTTGGTAAAGAACAAAGCCAGCGGGCGGTTGGACCGCCCGCCGGCATCTGTCTCAAGCGGCAGCCTTCGCCGCTTCCTTGCGGCCCTTGGCGTCGGCCTGCTGCTGGTGCATGATCCAGGTGTGGGCCAGATCGAACAGCTTGGCCATCGTCAGGAGGTCATCGAAGCCGAGGCTGTCGGTCTCCTTCCAGGCGTCTTCCTGCTTGTAGCCGCGACTGGGAATGACGCTGTACCAGTTGCCTTTCTCGCCGTGGTTTCTCCAAATCGTGACTTGCAGGACGCCGATACGGATTTTGTGTGCTGGTTGTGACATGTTGATCTCCTTCTCTTGAGTTTCAGCCCCACCACGGGGCCTTACGGCACGCTCAAGGAGCCCGCTTCAGTCCGGGAGCTTCAGCGACGGTCAAGCGAAAGGCCGAAGGCTTCCGCTCGCGGAAAGCGGCCTTGGCAGCTTTACCGGCCCGGCGGCGGGATCAAAGTGCCGTGAATGAAGGCCACGGTCGGGGCTGAGTCAGGGGGCGAAGGAGTAGACTGGAAAGCCGAAAGCACATGACCCGGTCAGGCAACGCGGGTCGGTCGATTTAGACAGGAAACGATTTGCAGGGCAACGGATGTCCCCAGAGAGCCACAGCTAGAATGCCCAGCACGGAAGGCAACAACGTGGTGGCTACTTTGCAGCCGGAAGCTCGTCGAGATAATCGGCCCACCACTGCATCATTTTCCGGCGTTCCGGCAGGTATTGGGCATGGTTATAGGCGGCACGTATCGAATTGCGTTCGCAATGGGCAAGCTGCCGCTCGATCACGTCCGGCATAAAGCCGTGCTCGTTCAGGATGGTTGATGCCGTGGCGCGGAAGCCGTGGCCGGTGGCTTTAGAATGATATCCCATGCGGTACAGGGCATAGAGCATGGCATTTTCTGACATGAAGGTTACCGGTCTACGATGGTTCGGGAACATGTGTTGCCGGTTGCCGGTAAGCGTTTGCAATTCCCGCAGTAGCTCAATGGTCTGGCGGGCAAGCGGAACAATATGCGTTTCTTTCATTTTCATGCGACTGGCCGGGATGCGCCACTCGGCCTTATCAAAATCGACTTCCTGCCATTCAGCGGCCCGAAGTTCAGTGGTACGGACAAACGTTAACAACAGCAGTTTCAAAGCCAGCTTAGTCTGTAGGCAGTCAAAGTTCTCCAGCTTTTGCAGATATTCCGGCAACTCTTGAGCTTTAAGATAAATGTAATTGTTCCTCACAGGCGTTTTCAACGCGCCACGCAGGTCTGCTACCGGATTGCGCTCGGCGCGTCCAGTGGCAATGGCATACCTGATAACCATCCCGCAGGTTTGCATCATGCGTTGTGTTAAATCCAAAGCGCCGGTTGCCTCAATGATCCGCATCGCGGCAAGGATTTCCGCTGACGTGAGGTCTGCTACTGGTCTTTTCCCCAATTTCGGGATGATATGAGTTTCGATGCGATTCAGCATGTCCGCAGCGTAATGAGGCGTCCATTCATGACGGCGTTGTTCATGCCACTCGCGGGCGATCTCCTCAAATGTGTTTTTATTATTGAGAACCAGTAACCGTTTGGCTTCCTTCTTTGCCTCGCCAGGATCGTTACCTGCTGCCAGCACCTTCCGAGCCTGCATACGGC
>JAFEBR010001030.1 GCA_018242565.1 Planctomycetota bacterium
CAGATCATCAAGGTCGCCGCGGGGCAGACTTTCGCCGAGCGCATCGTCATAGACGAGTCGTTCCCGCGCGGGATTCGGATTGTGGCCGAGCCAGGACCGGCCCCCGTACTGGCACCGCCCGGTGGCGATCCGATTGTGACCGTGCGGTCTGGCTCGGGACGGGTGGAAGGCTTTCGACTGGAAGGATTTCGCCTGGATGCGACCGGTAAAGATGTCGCGATCGAGTTGACCGATTGGACGATCGGAGCTGAGTTGAAGGGGCTGGAAATCACCGGTTTCCAGAAAGCAGGCGTTCATTTCAACGGGGCCCAGACGTTTCAAAAAGAAGACGAGCGGATTGTCGTCACGGGCACAACCTTCCAGAGTCCGGTCCCCGAGGCCGTCGGCATCCGAATTTCGGCGAAAGAGCACGATTCTGGATACATCCGCGTGAACAAATGCCGGTTCCTGGGGCCCCTTGAGTCCGGAATATTGGTCGAGTGCGATATGCGGTGGCTGGAAGTTTCGGAGTCGATCTTTACCAGCTTGTCGCATGGAATCCGGTTCGCCGGCGCAGAGCGCGGGTGGTTTGAACTGTCGATCGTATTCAACACGTTCTACCAGAATGACCGCGCCATCGTGTTCATGGAAATGCCGGCGACGCGTTCGAGAGGTTTTCAGTTTCACAACAATCTGTTTCTGGAAAGCCGCACGGTCGACATGCTGGTTGAGAAGGGCTACAAGGCGGCCGACTTCTATTTGATGTATGCGACATTTCCGGCGGGGTCAGGTTACAACTGGACGACCCGCCCGCCGACGACTCCGCCGAACCCGGATGAATTGATTGCTCCTTTTGAAACCACCGGTGGCCGTCGGGGTGTGGGCGATCTGCAGTTCTTGTCGGTCGATCCCGTCAGTCCCGACTTTCTGGCACCGACGCCCGATGCGCCGCAGCGTCAAGCCGGCAATTTGCTGGATAAAAAGCCGTACGGAACGCACGTCGGCGCGGTCCGCCCGAAGCCTTGATGTTGGTGTCTGGACGGGCACGGAAAATCTGCCACCCATAAAATATCTGGCCCCGCGGGCCGCGGTCGAAGGACCGTGAACCACTGTTTGGGAACCGGTTCCGGACCGGGTTTCAGGCCCGGCCGAGACCGTCAAACGGACCAATAATTCTCTTGGCGGCACCGGCAGATCGGTCGCAAGTCATTTCCTGGACAGTGTTTGCGCATCTGTAGTGTACACCTGTCGGACGCGCCCGCCGGCCGGTTTGGCAGTTGCGCCGACCGGACAAGTCGCAAGTTATTCCAAGACAATGGCCTGTCGCCAGGGCGTTTTTCGCACGAACGCATCAATGGTTACCTGTGCGTTGGTCCGCCGCGGGGCCAATTCTCTGGAAAGTGTTATGGGCCAACCACTTGGCGTGTACAGCTTGCTCGCTGTTTCTGAACTGCGCTACGATTGATCATCCCTTGTTCATCAGAAAACTCTGGCAAATTGAGCAGCCGGTTACGTCATGTCCCGTCAGCATCAACTTCGACATTCCTCTCGACCTGCGGGAGTCCGCCGTCACAACTCGGCCACCGTGCCGGTCACCATTCGTGATCGACGTCCAGTCGCCGGTTTCCGGCATCGTGGCTGGCAGACGACGGGGACCAAGCTCGAAGATTTTAACGCGCCCGAGCAATGGCATCCCACCTGCGAATCGGGGCACGCGCGGTACATCGTGCAACCGGCCGGCGAAGGTTTTCGGCATGCTGTCACCGCCGAGGAAGTTCGCAATCGGCTGTCGCAACTCGACGAGCGGTTCACGCGGCAACTCGAAGTCGTGCAGTTGAGCGGCATGACCCGCAAACGGCAGTTGTTTCCCCTGTATGGCATGCAGTGGGGTACCGCCGTGTATCTGTATCCGATTGAAGAATCGCTGGTGGAAGTCTATCCGCGACCTCCGGCGCCCCAGCAGGAAATTGAAGCGCGGATGTATGGCGGTCGCTGGTCCTACGACGGCAAACTCTGGCGACTCACCTGGACGGAAGCCACGATCAAGGATTTCTACCTGAACAACGTGCTGATTCACGAGATCGGGCATCTCAACGACCATCGCAACAGCAACAGTCGCGATCGCGAACGTTACGCGAACTGGTTTGCGATCGAATACGGCTACCGCGCCACGCAACGCACCCGGCAGAGAGCACCGATCCACTCGGCCCGCTGAATTTCGGGAGGCGGAAACACCCGTGATCGTACCGCCGACTGCGATCAGGCGGGCGGGTCGCCTGCCAGCGTGAGCAAAACAACATCGACGTTCTGCCCGCGTGCCGGGGCGAAATCGCACTCGCGGCCGGTGACCTGAAACCCGCACTTTTGCAGCACCCGCAGCGAGCCGAGATTGTCGACTGCCGCCCCGGCGAACAGCGGTCGACGCCGTTCCACCTGGGTCAGAAACAATTTCAGGGCCGCGGTGGCGATCCCCTGCCCCCAGTATGAGCGTCCCAGCCAGAACCCGACTTCGCGCTCGCCGGTCTTCGGGAAGAGGAAACTCAAGATCTTCCCGGCGACATTTCCATCGGCGACGATAGTGCGCACCATACCGGTCGGCGACGTGCGGATTACCCCCCATTTCGCAAAAAACGCTTCGCGATCGAGCGGTTCAAGGGGGGTGTAGGCGACCATCTGGATCCCCAGCGGATCGGCCTGCTGCTCAAAAAACACCGCCACATCGTCGTCGGTGACTTCGCGTAATGCCACGTGAGGCGGCATGGGGATTAAACTTCCAGTCCACGCTCGATGCGAATCTGCCGGACGCGGCCCAAAACTTCATTCACCAGCTGGCCATTGCGGGTCAACGCAATGAATTCCCAGAAGTTCACCGCCAGGTTGACCGCAATTGTCACGCTCACAAACACCAGGTGCACCTGAGCGGCGGTCAGCGGGCCGAACCCGCGAAAGTTCACCGGCGATGCCGGGTCGGCGGCCGCGCCAAACGCACCGGCTGTGATCAACAACAGCAGGCTGGTCATCATGGCGGGATACATTTTCCACTTCAGATTTTTGCTGGTCTGCTGCCAGTCGTTGCCGAGCTTGTAGGCATTGCACGTTTCTTCGAGCCAACGTCCGGTTCCCATGAAATAGGTCACAACCAGAGCATGG
>JAFEBR010001031.1 GCA_018242565.1 Planctomycetota bacterium
CCAGGTGATGGTAAATCGTCGCCAGGAAGTCTCCCGCCCCGCAGATGCGTTCGACCGGGTCTTCGCCCCGCTTGTCGGTCGCGCCGATCACCTGGCCGGGTTGAATCCCGCCGCCGATCCAGATGTTGGAAAACGCCCGGGGCCAGTGGTCGCGACCGGGTTGCATGGTCCCCGCGGGGGCACTGGCATCCCCGGCCCCGGTGCTGGCGGCGAAGTTGATGCGCGGTGTGCGACCAAATTCGCCCGTCACGACGACCAGCACGCGTTTATCGAGTCCACGATCGAACAGGTCTTCGATCAGAGCCGAAACGGCCTGGTCATACGCGCCCGCCCGGAATTTCAGGCCGTTGAATACGTGATGATTGACGGCGTGGTCGTCCCAGTTCTGCACACGGCCGCACAACGGGCCGCTCAGGCTGGTGGTCATCACTTCGACCCCGGCTTCGACCAGACGGCGGGCCAAGAGCAACTGCTGCCCCCAGGCGTTACGGCCGTAACGGTCACGCAGCTTGTCGTCTTCTTTACTGAGATCAAACGCCTCTTTGGTCTTCGGGTTTGTGAGCAGAGTCATCGCCTGGGTCTCGAACTCATCGAGCGCCGCGAGGTCACGCTGTTGATCGAAGGACCGTTCGAGCGTGTCGAGTTTCTGTCGCAGGGTCGTGCGGCGACCCAGCCGACGGATTTCGTTGGCATCCGACAGGCCGATGTTCGGCACCGAAAAGTTCGGCGAATTCGGATCGCCATTCACGACGAAGGGGGAATACGTGTCTCCCAGGTAGGCCGGCCCGTTGTATTCAAGCGGCGGGTTGATGCCGGCATACAGCGGCAGTGGAATCTGCCGTGGTCCCTTTTGGGAACGCAGGTAATTGGCGACCGACATCCAGTCGGGCAGCCGGGGTTTCGGTTTGTCGCGCGTGTCGGAATCACCAGACAGCAATTGCATCGAGCCGGCAGGGTGCCCCCCCGCGGTCAGGTGCATCGACCGCAGCACCGAAAACCGATGTGCGAGGGCCGCCTGCTTGGGCAGCAGTTCCGTAAAGAACAGACCCGGAACCCGCGTGTCGATCGTTTCAAACGGACCACGATAATCGGTCGTGGCATGCATGTTGGGGTCGTACGTATCGACATGCGAACAACCACCGGGTTGCCAGATCAGGATCACTGCGGTCTTATCGCGGCTGACCGGTTCGGACTCAGCCGCCTGCAGGCGACTCTGAGCCTGCAGACGCAGGATGCCTGGCAGACTGAGCGACGCGAAGCCCGCCAGGCCCATCTGCAGAAAGTTACGGCGACTGCCGGAATGCGGGCCGATCGGGCCGGGGCAGTACACCGAATTCGAGGGAGTGGAGCGAGCGTTCATTTTTTCTCCGCAGGCAGGACGCGAACCGTGATCGGTTCAGTTACCACAATATCCACAATATCGGTCGGATTGGCCGCCGCCGTCGCTTTTTTCACCTGTTCCGTTGCCACGGCCACGGCTCCCGCCGTCATTTTCTGCTTGACGCGGGCGACTTCGACGGCCTGCTCGGCGGCCGGTTTGTTGTCAGGAGCCGCGGCCTGGGCCGCTTCCATCAGCTTTTTCAACTCGGCGTCGGCCATCTGCAGTTCCTGCTCGGCTTTCCGCAAGGCGACTTCTGCCAGGGCGATCCCTTCCGGGTAACGCCGGTATCTCGCGACCGCTCCGCCGTAGAACGCAATGCGGTAGTCGCCGGGCGGGGCTTTAATGGCCGCCAGATCGAGCACGGCTTGCGAGCTCGGAGCGGTAATCTGTACATCGAAGGCCGGGTTGCGTTCGAAGAACACCCCCATGGTTTTGAGTTGCAAATTCGCAGCCGAGAATTCGCTGCGCAGCGTGTGCTGCAGTGGAATCGTCAATTTCTGTCCGGCAACGACCGTCAGCACGTCTTTCGAGGCGGCGGACAGCGTCAGGG
>JAFEBR010001032.1 GCA_018242565.1 Planctomycetota bacterium
ACGTATCGCAGGTCGAACCGAGTCATCTGCGCTCGTCCTACGCGATCCTGGAGCGTCGTTTTTCCCGGATTTGCCCGTTTCGGGACGGCAACGCGAAAAACCGCATCCACCGGCGATCTCGACTCGAACTCACGCCCCCGTCGCCAGCGCTGCCACCCAACGTCGTCTCAACCAATTGGAAAACAAAATCGAAAAAAACGAATCAACGTCTTGACACAAACACCTCTTTCAGGGAGGGGCCACCCACCCTGCTGGCCTCGTGCAGGCCGTGAGTTTGGGAAGAATCTGCGGCGCGGGCTGTCGGCCGGACGTGCTCGGTGGCACTTTTTCGTATTTCAAACGCGCGGAGTCATCGCACGCCTACACGTGTAGGGTAACATGTACATCGCGTCGTTAGAAATCGTCGGACCAGTCGTGTTGGGGAGACGGGGCTGGTCAGAGTCAGCACGAATCGAGGTGGCCAGTATGCCCAGGTTGCCGCGGAAATTCCTGTTGGACGAATCCGAGCCGGGGATTGATCACTGTGTCAAACGGTGTGTCCGACGGGCCTTTCTGTGCGGAACAGTCCCGAGTAGGGGCGAGTGTTTCGAGCACCGCCAACGGGCCCTGCCAGAGCGGCTGGCCTCCCTGACTGGGTAACACGGATCCCCCTCGTCATCCGTGTTCATCAGAGTTCATCTGTGGCCATTTCCAAGGCAACGCGTCCTGTTCCGCACCGCGAGCGTTTCAATCTGACCCACGTCCCGCCGGTCAAGGAAATTGAGCCACAGAGACACACGGATGAACACGGATTGGCGTTCTTCTCTGAGGTGGTTAGCCCCTTCTTTTCGCAGTACTTGCAACTGCTCGATTGGACGGGCCGGCAATATCGAAACGATTAGCGCGGCGTCATCCCGTCTGAACCGGCGCCGATTCTGGAACGGTTGTCCCTCGGCGGAGAGGGCTGGTTCAAGCTGATTCACGATTGTCGGCGTAAATTCCGCCGTGCCGCGGGGAAACCCGAGTCGCTGACGAAAGAAGCCCACAAGCCAGGCGGCCGCAGGCCCGGACTCAACCACAGCCGGGATATCTTCAGCACGGGATCCGCACCGGGCCGGCAACCGCCGGTCTAAGTCGCCGTTGGCCGTGCCACGGCGGGCCCCAGCCACGACAGCGGCCACGATCGACAACTCCTGATTCTTGCCAGTCACCGAAAGTCGATCGCAGAATTCGGTCAGCGCTCGACCGGCGTGCGCGATGAACGCTCTATTTGGCTGGCCGATCTGTGAAATCCGCCTGGCTCAGCAGCACGCGCCGCCGTTCAGGGTCTCCACTCCCCCGACACGGGCCTATACGCCCAGCCATTTTTGAGACCACCCCCTTTTCCGACGTTCCGAGATCGCAAACAAGTCGCTATCAGCTGGGTGGCCCCGCCCTGTGGTTGAGCCGAGTTCAGAGTCGCTGAACGAGTCAGAGATTTGGGTATCCACGGTGTAGGTGGTTGTGCCGCCGCTGGTGGACTGTGAATTCCAGGTGGTTAGGGTGGCCTGAACGTCAGTGTGCAGGCCATAGCTGCCTTCGGGTTAAATGTTCAGTTGGTAAGAAGACGCCTAAGCCCTTCACGTTGATGCTACCGGCTACGTTCAAGCTGAACCACTCTGTGAACTTCTAAATGCCTTTTCAATTTCTGCGTAGACCACGGGCATTCCCATCGCCAGCATCGGCTTCAAGCTCGGCTCACCAAGATCGTCGGCGGACCCAAGGTAGTCATCGGCGACATAGACGCCACCGCCAACCTGACGCCTTGTCAGTTGCCGTTTGGTTTCGGAAACAGGCTCATGAGCGAACACTTTCCAGCCATAGTGTTTAACGGCGCCAATGTGCGTGTAGAGAGGCCCCATGACCGTCATTGACGATGGAATGTCTGAACCAGCGCGGAAGACAATTGCTTCACGAACCTGTCCCTTAATTCCAAACACAATAAAGCCCACTGCGTTTTTGAAACGCTTAGAAATATGGAGAATCCAGCCAATCGCAATGCGACCATCGGGCAATGGAATCTCTACGAAGTCTCCTTCTTTAAACATGGCTACATTCCCAAGGCGAAACAATCGCCGCGCTGCGAAATGGACGGTGCATAGGCGACTCCACCAGCGGTTGTCCTGCTGTTGTGCTGATCATCGTGCGTGAGGAATCCTTACCGAACGTCGCTATGATTTCCGCATCGTTTCGAGTCTCGCAAGTTCCGGTGCCGTGGAACCGGCAATCTTTACCCAAGCGTTTTTCACCCACCAACGGCACGATGATATAGGTGCCGAGAAACCGGCTCCAAGTCCACCGAGAGGCCATCCATGATTTCAAATTGTGCCGGCCCATTCACACAGATGCCGAAACACCTGTCTGACAACGATTTGCGGCGTCACTGATAATGGGTGACCCTAACAAAACGTGGTTCCCGGGTGGGCGGCCCCGCGCCTGAACCATTATCTCCCGGGTACGCGTGCGTTGGACTCAGAATTCATTGGCCAATTCAGAATGTGAATTACCGAGAGTTTCAATTCACCGGCGGAATCGAGGCACAAATAGAAAGGTGACGACAGCTTTAGTCTGTTAAATACACGCGAATCGAGCAATTTATCGTAGGCGTCGACAAGCAGTCGAATGACGGGCTCGTTGCAGTCGTATTCCTCTGGCAAGTCGTCGTCACCGAAGAACGCCTCCCATTCGGTAAAATGCAACAGCCGATAGCGGGGAAATGCAAATTCGGACGAACTACTACAGTGCATCCGCACGTTGTTCTTTTTGATGACGTCGACAAGGGAATTGCGAACAATTTCACCTCGAACGACACGACTGAGTTCCGTGGCAGAGTCGAGTGCATGGCGCCTCGCTTCGCGCAACGAATTCTCGATCGTGTCAAAACAAATGAAGAGATCCCCGTAAAGAAAGTCGGCTGCCAGTGCAAACGCCGAACATTCGACGTCGGGATGCTGGTCGGCGAAGTCCACGACGGCTGCATGTGCGTGTTCGATGATTCGATTTTTTGAGTGCGACCAATCAGGTTCTTGAAGCATGCTGATTTCGAAGTACGAGTGCGTTTTGGGGGTTGGAAAGTTTATGGCGAATTCCTCAATCGTTGCTCGTGGCAAGCTGAAATTGCCTCCAACCTAACTCAGGTTGGTTTCCTGACGCAACCGCACATAACGACGGTGCCCGCCACCTCTTACCGATTCCACCTTGCAATGGCAATCGACATGGCGGGATCAAAAGCACTGCGAGGCGGGACCTTAGGAGCGTATCCGTGAAAACGCCTAGTCTGGCCACACTGTGTTGAATACCTGTTGGATGATCTCGTCGGACGCTGAAATCGGACACCAGTCATCAGGTGGTGCCGACTCTGTGAGCCTTGCCCACACGCGGTTCGCGAGTTCCGAGTATCTCGAATAGTCCGACGGTGGCAGATACCATTCGGAACGCGTGTTGGCACGGCGCTCTATGATTCGTTTGCCTTTGTTCCATCCCGCCCTCAGGTTCTTTCGCAGGCTCCTGACGAGCGAATCTGCCACTGCAAATCGCAGGCAGTTGTCTTTTTTTGACTCTGAAAATAATTTTTCCAAAAATTGAATAAACGCGATCGGCGCGCTGTTGATTTCAGCTGCATCAATTAACGATTTATAAAGTTGGCCCAGCGGGACGCCAGGATTCGCGTAAACGAAAGAGCGGACATTGTCGTAGCCCAGTTTCGATACGAGCGCGTCGATTTGACTTCGCCAGTCATAATTCCAGGCAGTATCCATTGAAATCCAACAGGAAAGGGGAATCATCACAAATGTCTGGGATGGCTGCGGCAATGTGAATTCGCGGTGGTTTGTCGGGCTACCGACAGTCCGACAGGCACGTCGTCGGGGAGTCACACAATTCCATTGTACCGAAGAGTCCGGCGAACAGGAGCGGTGTGCCACCGTCGGCCCCGAGGCGACTCGACCCCGCGCCGCTCGGCGGTTGAATTCTGCTCCGACAATCGTCCGCCAGGCACGTTCTGCAGAACCCATTCTGGGTTCCACAGAGGTCGGGGCATTCACCCGGGGTGGCCGGGCTCAGCCTGCCAACCCCGGGCTGTGCTACGGAACCCCTGCGGGGTATGCCCGAGTCGCATGTTGACCGGAGACACGGTTTCGAAACGTGTGCGCTACGCCCCTTAGTTTGCCTGCTCACACAAGCCGCTTCCTCTGGTCGTCCGCCCGTCCGTCGTTGTAAAAACCGGACGAATTCAATATTCGGTCGATGGGGGGGGCACCCTGGTTCGACGGTGCGATCCCGCGCAATCGAACGTTGACAGGCGGCTCGGCGGGAGCCTCGCGTTCCCGTGCGCTCTCTGCTCGCATCTGACAGGTTGATCGCGCCCGCTCGGCGTGATTGACGGCGTGATCCGTCTGCGAATCCGCCAAATTTGCAGGATGACTCGCACTCGTTGTCCGGTTTCTGCGGTTTGCCCGCTCACACAAGCCGGTCCCTCAGGTCATTCGCCCGTCCCCGGTTTAAAAAACCGACCGATTCCGTTATAAGGTGCGTGGTCCCGCCCCATCGTTTGATCGTTTCGTATCTCAAGAGAACACAGTGATGCCTGCGTTGCCCGATTTTACTCGGCATTCCCAGATGACAAGACGAATCGCGGTGCTGGCGGGAGCCTGTGGCCTGCGGGGCCGCGCTGCGTGTGGACTGCACACGGGCTGTTTATTGCTTTGCGACTGACTGACTACTTGGACGGCTGGAAGTGCCTCGTCGGCAACGAGTTCCAGCCCCGAGCCGATTCCATTAAATTCAATCCCCACGACGCGAAAGAAACTTGAAAATGAACTCACTGTTCTTCAAAGAGCTGAACGCCTACTTCGACCCGAATCGTGCCCGGCTGAACATCGGCTGTGGTCGGCAGGTGAGTCTGGTGGCGGGGGTGGAGACGGGCCAGTTGGTGGGCACCTTTCAGACGTTGGAAAGGGTGGCTGAGTACGCGACCGGATGCGGGGCCCGGTCGACGATGATTTCCAATTATCTGCTCAACGGTCCGGGACATGGGGACAACGGCAAGATCGTCTTCCGCAATCCAGCAGAAGTGCGGCAGGTGTTGTCCGCGGCGGGGATCATCGCTCCCACAGTGAGCGCTCACTGTGCGGCGTATGCGCATCTGAGTGCCATCTGGGGCGCTGAATATGCAGAGAAGTTCGTTCCGGCCTCTGTCATGGCGAAGGGGACGCAGTACGCCGAAGACTGGTCAGAAGAGTACCTCCTCGGGATGCTGGAAACGGGCACGGCCGCGGGAATTCACATCTTCGGGTGGTTCTGGGGTTTGTGGGGACATCCGGTACTGCACAGCGGATACCCATGGGTCTTTGGCTGGGACGGAATGATGGCCGCCGGGCTGGATCGATTCCGCAAGAAGACAGAAAAGATTCGCGCGAAGGCCAACCAGTTGGGAGCTTATCTGGCTCATGAGATTCACCCTGGAACCGGCGCGATCTGTTCCCGCGATTTTGCGCTGCTGTTGATGGCGACCGACTACGACCGGTCGATGTGTGTCTGGGGTGATCCGAGCCACTGCTGGGCGGGCGAAGACTGGACGCAGCGTTTCACCAGCCCGTTTGTCGCGCCGCGAGTGGTGGGCAGCCACGCCAAGAACTTCAAGCGACTCACCGGGGCCTCGACGTTGATGATCAGTGAGGACTGGCCGCAGCGTGGTCACCAGTTCTGCGGTCATGGCGAAGGCGAAGTGAACCTGGAAAGCTACGCCAAGATGCTGCTGGCCATCGGTGCCGGCGACCGCTTCTGTGCCATCAATGGAGGCGATCTGATGCCGATGTACAGCGAGGCCGAAGACAGCATTCTGCCGCTGACCGCTCCGTCGCCGCACCTGCTGGGGGCCTGCAGTGCCGGGATCAAGTGGGTCAATGATCACCTGACCGGGATGTCAATGACCACAGCGACATTCACCGATGGGATGGCCGGGGCGTAGTGAACTGCCGTGTTGGATGGGACCTTGTGAGGATCTGTGAATGCATCGCGTGTGGATTGACCAGCCTGTTCTCGACAGTGTGCTCCCCATGCTGGAAGGAGTGGCCGAGCTGGTCGGGCCCGGCGCTCCGCTTGAGGAGCTGGCGACGTGTGACGCAGCGCTCGATCCCGGTGTGCCGTGGAATGCGAGTCGGTTTGATCGTGCCCCACGTCTGCGGATTGTCTCCCGCATCGGAGTCGGCTACGACAACATCGATGTCGATGCGGCCACCGAACGCGGAATCATGGTCTCGAACACGCCCCACGGACCGACGCTGTCCACCGCCGAGCATGCGGTCGGCCTGATCTTCGCCGCGGCGAAGACCATCGCGTATGCCGATCGAGACATGCGGGCAGGGCGGTGGCAGACCCATTGCACGACGGTGAAAGGGATGGAGCTGCGCGGCCGCGTCCTGGGCCTGGTGGGAGCCGGACGGATTGGCTGCATGGTGGCTCAGATCATGCAGGCTGTCGGCATGCAGGTCCTGGCCTGCGATCCCCTGTTGACGTCGGAGCGTGCTGCGCAGTTGGGAATGCGCAAGGTTGAGCCACTGGAGGAGCTCCTCGGCCAATCGGATGTAATCTCGCTGCACGCGCCGTCGATTCCGTCAACTCGCCATCTGATCAATGCGAAGAGTCTGGCGGCGGTCAAGCCGGGAGCGATCTTGATCAACACGGCGCGCGGTGCGTTGGTGGATGAAGTGGCGCTGGTCGCGGCTCTGCGGTCCGGGCATCTCGCCGCTGCCGGTCTGGATGTCTTCGAACAGGAACCGATCCAGGGTGACAATCCGCTCTTGCAACTCGAAAACGTTGTCTTGACCGATCACATCGCCAGTCATACCTGGGCGGGCCATCACCGGCTGTACGAGATGGCGGTGCATCATGCCCTGCAAGCCCTGCGCGGGGAAAGGCCCGATGGTCTGCTCAATGAAGTGGCTGTCGACGGGAAAAGAAGCCGATAGGGGAAGTCATCCTCTCGAGCGGAAAACAACGGGGTATCCGCCGAAAACCGACTGTTCGCCGAGGCTCCGAAGCCTGGGGCGGTCGAGGCCGTTTCAGGTGGAGCGGTTTGCTGAACGGGTGGCTGGCGCCGCCCTCCGGCTGGAGAAACGCGGTTGGTTCCTGCCGTTCTGTCGGGCCGTGAACACGGCCGCAGAGTCGATTCTCGGCACCCCGGCTTCCGACAAAGAATTCATGGTGCAGCAGGCATCCGAAAGCCTCCGGTTCAACGTCTGGCGTGACCTGCGAGCACGCGGGTCCACCGGGCTCGCATTTTGCTGCCACACCCGGATTCGATTCACCGACTCGGCCGAGAAGGTGCCGGCGGTGGAGGTCGAATTGCATGATCCGGGCCAGCCTGCGGTCGTTTGGCACTTCCCGTACAAATTGGAATGCGGGACTGCCACTGTGCTGAAGTATTACACGACCCCGGCCGAAGTCGATATTCGGTGGGTGGCCGGCAGCCTGGTTCAGCGGTGCGATCTCACGCAATCGAATGTCGACAGGCGGCTCGGCGGGATCCTCGCCCCGCCGTGTGCTCTCTCGTCGCACCTGACATCGACCGGCGGATGCAATTCAGCGGGCGGGGCCCCGATCTTCAGGCGCGTCCTCCCGGACGACGGAGTTTTTGGAAACGGGCTGCATTGGCAGCGAGACATATTTGCGGCCAGATGTTTGCGCGCTGCGCTGCAGTCGCTCAAAAATGCGGTCAATGTCATTGCTGCATTGTTCCGCCAGAGCGTGTCGGATCGCTCGGATTTCCTCGGTGATATGATCCGCCATTGAATCAGGCTCCCAGCAATTCATCCGGCGTGCAGATTTTGGGCGGTTCGCAGCCAAAATCGCGGCACGTCTGTTCTATCGCATCCCGCGTCGCCACGTTGGCAATGTGCTTGAAATTCCAGGTCGCCAAGTATTTTATCCCGTTGACGGCTGCAATGGCTACGTGAAAAGCATCTCGCGGTTCGGTCGCGGGAATTGCAAATTCAGTGACCAGTCTTTCAGCCAGGTTTCGGGCCGCGTCGGTTGGCTGGAGAATTTCGATTCCCTGAATCGCGATCAGACGTTCCGCCGCCGCGACAGGATCACCTGCTTCGCATTCTTCGATGACGAGATCGGAAACAAATAGGCGGAACCGAACGGGTGCTTCTGCCCACCATTCACGCGTCACAAGCTGGCGTCCCGCAACGATTCGGTCGCGTTGCAACCGCATCGCCAAATGCCCAACCACCGTTGTCTCGACGTAAACGGTAGGTATTGCCATGGGTTCT
>JAFEBR010001033.1 GCA_018242565.1 Planctomycetota bacterium
GAATGCCCCGGACTACGCGGGCCCAGAGAATTCTCTGAATTATTCTCCCTATTATGTCGCCAATGGTCAGGGAGTCGATGCCCAGTTCGGCCCCTCCAGCCAGCATGTCGGGGGCGTCGCTCACCTATTTGCCGACGGGTCGGCCCGGACGATTTCCCCCACGATCGCGGCCGCCGTTTACGACGCCCTGGTCACTCGCGCGGGTGGGGAAGCGATTGATCCGTGAAACAGTTTTCCTCATCCGTGAAATCCCTTGTCAAAAGTCCGCTGGGCGCAGATCAACCTCCGGAGGCGGTCGCTTTAGAATTTGAGTCACCAGCTGAACCTCTGTCCGGTCAATGCCTGATCCCGGGCATTCCCGATCAAGCCTGCGTAAACTTTATTTGGGTAGACACATTGACTGTCTTGGCCGACCGAGAAAAAAATCCGCGAACCGACGTCAACCGACGTGCGTCATTCTGGAGCGTGTCGTCACGCGTCCCCTCGAGCCATCCAGGGAACAGGTTTCGTCAGAAAAAATTTCTTCGCACACTAACGACCCAGATCGGCCGAATTCACGCAACCACAGACAAGCATGAGACTTACCCTGATTTCCCGAGTCCCGCATTCCGTCTTTTCAGAGTCCCCCGTGTTTGATAAAACCCCGCCCTCACTCCTCTCAATCACCTCAGCGACAGACTCGTTTTGTCTCGTTAGTTTTCCATGAAGATTCCGGCTCCGCACTACCCTGGAAAAGGGGGAGAGGGCATCTCCGTGGAGATCGACAGTCGATCTCCGCACGTCCCTTCGTCTCGCTTTATCAACTCCGCACCGATTGTCCGCAAATGTCGGCGACGCACACTGCGCAAAAACCTGCGTAACAGCGTCTCCGACGGCGCCGCGTTCAGCATGATGGTGGGCATCGGAGAGACGTATTTCCCGGCCTTCGTTCTGGCCCTCGGCCTGGGTGAAATCGCCTCGGGTCTGGTCGCCTCGATCCCGTTGCTCATCGGTGCGATTCTCCAGATGATTTCTCCGGTCGCCGTGCTGCGATTGGGGTCCAACCGTCGCTGGGTCATCTGCTGCGTCATTCTGCAAGCCCTGAGTTTCGTGCCGCTCGTCGCCGCGGCCGTCATGGGCACGATGCATATCGTGGGCGTTTTTGGAGCCGTCTCGCTCTACTGGGCCGCGGGACTGGGAGCCGGCCCCGCCTGGAATACCTGGATGGAGACAGTCGTTCCCTTCCGCGTTCGAGCTCCATTTTTCGCCATGCGAACCCGCATGGGTCAGGCCGGTACGCTGCTCGGATTCCTCGCAGGTGGCGCTGCACTACAGTACGGCAAGCACTCCGATCAACTGCTGACGATGTTTGCCATTATTTTCGCTGTCGCCGCCGTTTGCCGCACTTTCTCGGCTCGCTTCCTGTCGCGACAAAGCGAGGCGGGAGCCGTGCACACTGAGCAGAAGCACGTGAGCCTCGGCGAATTGTGCAGCCGCATCCGGGCGGGTTCCAGCGAACGGTTGCTGCTGTATTTCCTCGCGGTGCAGGTCGCCGTGCAGATATCGGGACCTTACTTCAATCCGTTCATGCTCAAACAACTGCGGATTTCGTACATCGACTACGTGGGGCTGCTGGCCACGTCGTTTCTCGCGAAAATCGTGATGTTGCCCGCCTGCGGCCGGTTCGCCACGCGCTTCGGCGTGCGACGGTTGCTGTGGGTCGGCGGCATTGGAATCATGCCGGTCGCCGGACTGTGGCTGTACGCACACACGTATGTGCAGCTTGTCGCACTGCAATTTCTGGCCGGCGCCGTCTGGGCGGCCTACGAA
Organism: Planctomycetota bacterium; assembly: GCA_018242565.1. Classification (GTDB taxonomy): domain Bacteria; phylum Planctomycetota; class Planctomycetia; order Planctomycetales; family Planctomycetaceae; genus JACQFH01. The sequence continues at coordinate 1,810 of JAFEBR010001033.1, forward strand.
CTGGCGATGTTTCTGTTGTTTTTCGAGGCCTGCCAGCGCGAAGAGCGCACCAGCATCCTCACGATGTTCAATTTGGCCAACGCCATTGCTCTGGCGATTGGTGCCGCCTTCGGCGGGGGCATTCTCAAATTGCTGGGACAGTCTCGGGAAGCCTACCTGTTTCTGTTTGCGGTCTCGTCATTTGCCCGGGCCGCGACGCTGATTCTGCTGAAGCTGACACCCGAGTTTCCCACGACCGAAACAGAGCCAACGACCGAACCGGCAGTTGTGCTGCAGCCAATTGCCAGAACCGCTCCGGCACGCAGCGTGGCCCCGACAACCGCCAGTGCGCCGGCAAAATAGAGTCGCGTGCCATGCTGGCCGTTCGGGGCGCGATCGCCCCAACGTCAATACCTTTCATGGCAGTCCGAGCACGCAGGCTCCCCGGAACACCAACCGGGGAGCCGAGTCCACCACCAACCGAAAGTTGCTCCCAGCGCTGCTGAGACCAGCGACATGGGACAAGGCTATTCGGGCAGCGGTTTGCCTCTGGTTTCCGGCAGGAAGGGCAACACGAACAGGCCCAGCAGAAACACCGTGCACATCGAGACCCCGGCCCCGCGGAGTGATTCTTCGCTGCCCGCGAAAGCCTTGATCA
>JAFEBR010001034.1 GCA_018242565.1 Planctomycetota bacterium
ACACGGTCGGGCAGATTGTCAAAATTCCCCCAGCCCAACGCACGGCCGGACAGCTTCAAAAACTGGAGGCCTGTTTCCTGGATACGGCCGCGCCTCAGGAGATCCGTCAGCAGCATGAGCGAAGACTGGCCTTGCGACAAGCGCGCGTGGCGCTGATCGAAGAGTTTCCCACCACGATGGTGATGCAGGAAATGCCAGTGCCTCGGGAGACTTTTGTGCTGACCCGCGGCGAGTACAACCGGCCCGGCGAGAAGGTCGCTCCGGGCGTGCCGGCGTGTTTTCACGGGCTGCCCCCCGATACGCCGAACAACAGGCTGGGCTTGGCACGCTGGATCGTGGATGCTGACCAACCCCTGACCGCCCGTGTCGCGGTGAATCGACTGTGGCAGATGGTTTTTGGGACGGGCCTCGTGAAAACGGTCGATGACTTCGGTTCACAGGGAGAGTGGCCCAGTCACCCGGAATTGCTCGATTGGCTGGCGGTGCAGTATCAAGCGGGAGTCGACGGTCAGCAGAAGTGGGATACCAAACGTCTGGTGCGATTGCTGGTGACGTCGGCAACGTATCGGCAGTCGAGTCGCTTGACCCCGCAATTGCAGCAGCGTGATCCTGAGAATCGCTTACTGGGTCGCGGTCCGCGAACGCGACTTTCGGCCGAAATGGTGCGTGACCAGGCACTGTTCGCGGGGGGGATGCTGGTTGAACGTCTGGGGGGGCCCTCGGTGAAACCGTATCAGCCGGCGGGGCTCTGGAAAGAACTGGCGGATACCGATTACGTGCAGGACACCGGAGAGAACCTGTATCGCCGCACGATGTATACGTATTTCAAACGGACTGTAGCCCCGCCGACGATGATGACCTTTGACGCAGCGGGCCGTGAAACGTGTGTCGTGCGCGAAACTCGGACGAACACCCCATTGCAGGCACTGACGCTGATGAACGAAGTTACATTCGTCGAGGCGGCGCGTGGGCTGGCACAACGGGTGTTGCTGGTGCCCGGGCTGAAACCGGCCGATCGATTGTCGCTGGCCTGTGAGTGGATGTTGTCGCGTCCGCCTCGTGGACGGGAACTGGAAATTCTGCTGGCGGCCTGGCAGTCGCACCGTGAGCGTTTTCACAAGACGCCCGCGGCGGCCGAGCGACTCACGAAAATCGGTGAATTGCCCCGACCTGCCGGGCTGGACCCGGTCGACCTGGCGGCCTGTATGACGGTGGTGGAAATGTTGTTCAATCTGGATGAAGCCATTACCAAAGAATGATCAGTGACCAGGAACTCGGGAAACATCCTGCGGGTACCCTGTTGGGGGCCGATCAAGCAGGTGTTTTTTCGGGTTGAGCCTGGCCCGTGGTCAGATTTCTCTGCGTGGAGCAACACGGTATGAACTCTCCTGTCAGCGTTGGACCGGCCCTGTCACGTCGGCTGTTTTTGGGTCAGACCGGTTTGGGGTTGGGCGTCGCCGCGCTGGCGACACTGTGTGGCAACCAGACCGGAGTCGCTGAGAATCCGCCGGGAGGGGCAGGAGCGGCCGTTCCGGCCGAGACGAACGGCTTGCCGGGGTTTCCGAATTTTACCGCCAAGGCCAAGCGCGTCATTTACCTGTTTCAGTCGGGCGCTCCGTCGCAGATGGATTTGTTCGACTACAAGCCCGGACTGGCGGATCGCCGGGGGACCGAGTTGCCGGATTCCATCCGCAGGGGCCAGCGGTTGACGGGGATGACATCTTCGCAAACGAGTTTTCCCGTGGCTCCGACGCGGTACAAATTTGCGCAGCATGGTGAAAGCGGAGCGTGGTTGAGCGAACTTCTGCCCTACACGGCCCGGGTGGCAGACCGATTGTGTTTTGTGAAGACGCTGCACACCGAGGCGATCAATCATGACCCGGCGGTGACCTTTTTTCAGACGGGAGCCCAGTTGGCCGGGCGGCCGAGTCTGGGGGCCTGGCTGGCGTACGGACTGGGGAGTGAAAACCACGACTTGCCCGCGTTCGTGGCGATGATCTCTCAGGGAACCGGCAATCTCAATGACCAGCCTCTCTACGATCGTTTGTGGGGCAGCGGCTTCCTGCCGTCGAAGTACCAGGGGGTCAAATTCCGTTCGGTGGGGGACCCGGTGCTGTACTTGTCGAATCCGGAAGGGCTCGACCAGGCGGCACGTCGGCGTTTTCTCGACGACCTCTCGCAATTGAACCAGTTGAAGCTGGATGACGTGGGCGATCCGGAAATCGCCACGCGCATGGCGCAATACGAATTGGCCTTCCGGATGCAGACTTCCGTTCCTGAACTCACCGATGTCTCGCAGGAACCCGAACACGTCTTTGAAGCCTATGGTCCCGATTCGCGGCGTCCGGGGACCTTCGCGGCGAATTGTCTGCTCGCTCGGCGACTCGTCGAACGGGGCGTACGTTGCGTGCAGTTGTTTCACCGGGGGTGGGATCAGCATGCCAACCTGCCGAAACAGATCACCGGCCAATGTCGCGACACCGACCAGGCCTCGGCGGCGCTGGTGGCCGACTTGGCGCAACGCGGATTGCTCGATGACACGCTTGTCGTCTGGGGGGGAGAGTTCGGGCGGACAGTGTATTGCCAGGGAAAGCTGACCGCGGACGACTACGGACGCGATCATCATCCGCGCTGCTTTACGATCTGGATGGCCGGCGGGGGGGTGAAACCTGGAATGAGCTACGGGCTGACCGACGACTACTCGTACAACATCGTTGAGAAACCCGTGCATGTTCATGACCTGCACGCCACGATGCTGCATTGCCT
>JAFEBR010001035.1 GCA_018242565.1 Planctomycetota bacterium
AACCAAACGAAATTTGCGGCGAATCCGTGCCTCGATTTGTGCATCTTGCATGCGCCGATCATCGCATGTGTCGCCAACTTCAACAACACCAATTTGTCAATGTTATTTTTTCGCCCTGCCTTAGTAGTTCAGGCGGCACGCCTGACGGTCACTGGCAGAAAGTGAGCCGGCTGTCCCGAGAGGATTCTGGTGGAACGCTCTCTGGCAACCACTCGCCAACGGCAGCAGGAGAAATCGTACCACGGGGCTTCCCTCGGCGTCCATCGGAATCGCTGGCGACGTACCTGGCGCCACGACCCAGAACCTGTGCATGATAAGCTGACAGGCCGGGTGAAGTTTTGTGGTCTGTTCCCATTCACAAAGTGTCCAGACGGCGAAGTTCAGCCGGCTGGGCCGGATTCTGGGTGCGGGCGACGGACGCCCGCGAGCGGAAATGCTGGAAAAATGCCAATAATCTCGGGGAATACCTGACGGTCAAGCCGGGTGGAAAGTGCTATTATGGGGGGGATCGTATCCCCATCACGAGCTGGTTGTTTTCTCAATCGAGGCGGTTTTCACCCGCTGTTGAAATCCACTTATGGCGCTGTTGAATTTTCTCACGGGGGTGCTGGCGGGAACGTCGGTCGAGCTCGACTCGGGACCGGTTGTCATCGGCCGGCATCCCGAGTGCCGGATTCGCATGTACGACGACGCCGTCTCGCGTCGCCATGCCCAGATTCTCTACCACGACGGCCGGTTCATTCTCGAAGACCTGGGGAGCCGAAACGGAACCTACCTCAATGGCAACCGGATCTCGATGCCGGTCCCGTTGTCGCACCAGGACCGAGTGATCATCGCCGACAACTCGCTGGAGTATCGCGACGACACGATCAAGCTCTCGAAACGTCACTGGCATGACTCGGGCATGGGCCAGCCGAGTGAGTTCGTCGCCGAAAGAGAAGGGGGGCGACAGTTCGAGACGATTTCCGAGATCGACCTCAACGTCTCGGACTCGACGGAACGTCGACGTGAGACCGATATCCGACTCAAGTCGGTTCTGGAAATTACCAGTTACCTGCGGAGCACGCTCGATCCCGACAAGGTGCTCGAGCGAATCGTCGATTGCGTGACGAACATGTTTCCGCATTACAGTCGCTCGCACTTGTTTCGGCACGATCCAATTCGGCAGATTCTGGTGCCCGTCGTGATTAAACAGCCCAACGAAGATTCGGGCGCGTTGACATTGCAACCCGTCGTGCGGGCCCTGGTGCAGGAAGTTCTGCAGGAAGGGAAGGCCATTCTCAGCGTGGGGGTCAGTTGCGACGACACGGCGTCGTTGTCGGTGCTGGCTGATTCCAATCGCTCGTTCATGTGTGCCCCGCTGATCGGCCCCTCGTCGCGGGCGACCGGCATTCTGTACATCGAAACGCAGAATGAGTCGCGATCGTTTACGAATGACGATCTCGACTTGTTTGCCTGCGTGGCGATTCTGGCCGGTCAGGCGCTCGAGCAGGCAACCCTGTATGGCGCCCGTTACCGGGCCGTGGTCGATAATGCGGTCGAAGGTATCGTCACCATCAACGCCGCCGGTCGGATCGAATCGGTCAACTCGGCGGCAGTGCGGCTGTTCGGCTACACCGAACTGGAACTGGTCGATAAGCACGTGGAATTGCTGATGACGCAGTCCGACCGCAAGAAGTATGGCGAACGGTTGAAGCACAGCCTGGCGGAGGACCTGTCGAAACTGGTGGGGGTCGGGCACGAAGTGCTGGCCCGCCGCAAAGATGGCACGGCGTTTCCCATTAACCTGTCGGTCGGTTCGTTTGAACTGGGCGGACAGCAGTTCTTTACCGCGATCATTCACGACATCAGTGAGCGGTATCGGGCGCAGGCGGCACTCAAACGCCTCAACGAGACGCTGGAACAACAGGTCCGCGACCGCACGGCGTCGATCCGCCTGCTGCAGGACGTGGCGGTGATCGCCAACCAGGCCGAGACGATCGAACAGGCATTCCGCAGCGCGCTGTCGCAGGTGCTGCAGTTCCGCCACTGGGATGCGGCGAGCGTCGTGTTGCGCAGCCGGGAAGAGAATCAGAAATTCGCCGACGCGGGCATCTGGCTGCTTTCGGGCGATTCAACCTTCCGGTCAATGATTCACGCGGCGTCGAAGGCCGAGAACTGGGATCACTGTCCGATGCTGGCGCGAGCGCTCGAAATGGGGCAGGCGGTGTGGGAAGCGAACATTCCGTCCGATCCCTCGTCCCCCATTACGATGGAAGCGCTGCGCTGTGGCGTGCAGTCGGCTTTGGCCTGCCCGGTGATGATCGGCCAGGAAGTGGTCGCGGTGGTCTTTTTGTACTCGGTGCGGGCGATTACACCCGACCCGGCGTTTTCGGAATTGATGCAGCACGCGACCATTCCGCTGAGTCGACTGATCGAGCGCGACCGCTTACAGCGGCAACTGATTGACGCCGTCTGGAACCAGCATCGCATGCTGGGCCAGGAACTGCACGATACCGTCGGTCAGGCGCTCACGGGGATCGGCATGGTGGCCGACAGTCTGGCCAAACGGCTGACCGCGCAGGAGTTGCCCGAAGCGCAGCGGCAGGTCGAACTCGTGGGCATGATTCAGCAGGCGAAAACGGAAGTCCGCCAGTTGACGAAAGTGCTGTACCCGGTTGCGGTGGACGCGCTGGGGTTGCTGGCGGCACTCGACGAACTGGCTGAAGCGATCGAACAGCGCAGCCAGATTCCCTGT
>JAFEBR010001036.1 GCA_018242565.1 Planctomycetota bacterium
CGAGCGGTTCGAGGCGATGCATGCCAACTGGACGATTGACTTCATGCTGCAGGTGCCCCCGGAACGAGTTTCCGAGGCCACCGGCCTGTTGCAGGAACTGGTGGCGCAGACGACGGATGCTGAACAACCGGGAGGTACGAACTCGGCGGCGGGACTGACTGCTGGGTTGTGGGTACCGCTGGTGAGCACCCTGGCTGCCGGGTCGGTCGTGTGTTTCGGAATCGACCGGGTCGATGGCCGGCCTCCGCGCCGGGTCCGCGTGCAACGCGAAGAGGCACCGCCAGCCGAATTATGGGAACTGTTGACGGCGGCACCGGGGCCGTGGGTGCAGCCCGGAGGACCCGGGATGGGGGCCAAACGCGTCACGTTCGATCGCGCGCGGAAAGTCGCTGTGATCGAAGAAGACCTGGATGGCGACGGCGCGATCGACCGCGCCCGCGAACTGGCCTGGCCCGCGCCATAACGCTTGTCGAAGGCTGGCGGAGTTGTCAACATCTAGGGTGTGAAAAGACCACCTTCGCCACAGCGCTGCAGCCGAAACGAGCCACCGACTCCCTGGGAGATCGCCATTGCCGGCGATCTTACCGACAAGCAAAACGAACTGATCGAGGCCCTGGTCGAAGTCCCGGCCCGCAGTCGGGGGACGATCTATTTCGATTCGTGTGGCGGCAGTGCTTACACGGGCATTTCGCTGGCCACGTTGATTCGCCTGCGGGGCCTGCGGGCCACCGCCGTCGTGCTGGGAGAGTGCTCATCGGCCGCATTGCTCCCCTTCGCCGCCTGTGAGGAACGGTTGGTGACTCCCCAGTCGTATCTCTTTTTTCATCCGGTCCGCTGGTCGAGTGAAGAGAATGTCAAAATCGAGGAAGCCGCGGAGTGGACTCGGCATTTTGGCAATCTGGAGGACGAGATGGATCAGTTGCTGGCCCGGATGCTGGGTTTGCCCCTGGAAACGCTCGTGAAATGGTCGCGGCCCGGGCGGTTTCTGTCCGGGACGGAAATCGCGGCGGCTGGCCTGGCCCGGCTGGTGGACCTGTTCTCGGGCGATTGGCGCGAACAACGCTCGAAAATGTTATCGTAAAGCTCGGCCCGGCCGAGTTGCCGCGCGGCTCTGTCGTTTCTGTCATTCCCCCGAGGTCGCCCCATGTTTCGCACTCCGTTGTGCCGAGTTGTCTCTTGGTTGAGTTTGACGTGCGCCCTGTGCGGAGGACTGGCAGGCATCAGCCAGGCGGCCGAAGACCCCCCGGTCCGAGGTGCGACCGACAATTCCCTGACCAAGGGAGCCATCGAAGCGGGCTGGATCAAGTTGTTCGATGGCGAAACGCTGTTCGGCTGGAAGTCGAATAAGGACGACGTCAACTGGGAAATCACCCGCGGAGTGGTGCATGCGGACAAGGGGGGAATTGGTCTCCTGGTGACCACGGTCGAATTCGCCGACTACGAAGTGTTGTGCGATTTCCGTCTGTCCAAAGGAGGCAACAGCGGCATCTTCTTGCGCACGCTGTTCAATCCGCAGGAAGTTCAGACCGACTGCTATGAACTCAACATGTGCGATTCACATCCGGCTTTCCCGACAGGGAGCCTGGTCGGCCTGGCGAAACCCGAGCGACCCGTCTCGGGTGAAGAAGAATGGATGACCTACCACGTCGTCTGCCAGGGGAACCGCATCGATGTGAAACTGGATGGTCAGCCCATTCTGAGTTACACCGACACCCGCCCCCAGGCTCGTGCGCGAGGCTTCATCGGCCTGCAGAAGAACGCCGGCAAGGCGGAATATAAGAATATCTTTCTGCGACCGTTGAGCGCCCAGCCTTTGTTCAATGGCAAGGATCTGACTGGGTGGCGGAAAGTACCGGGGGGCAAAAGCGAATTCGCCGTCGCCGAGGGTGCCATTCATGTGACCAATGGTCGGGGTTTTCTGGAAACCGAAGCAACCTGGGGCGATTTCATTCTGCAATCGCAGATCAAGACGAATGGCAAGCACCTCAACAGCGGGATTTTCTTTCGGGCGCTCCCCGGGACTGAGCAGGAACCCTCGAATGGGTACGAGGCCCAGGTGCAGAACGCCTACGACAAGAATGATCGCACGAAACCGTCGGACTTCGGGACGGGGGCCATCTACCGGCGGGTGAAAGCCCGGCGGGTGGTATCGAATGATTTCGAGTGGTTTACGATGACGGTCGCCGCGACCGGCCCACAGATTTCGGTATGGGTCGAGGGAGAACAGGTCACCGACTGGATGGATCCGCGACCGCCACACGAAAACCCGCGTGAAGGCCGGCGCACGAAACCCGGCCATTTCAGCCTGCAGGGCCACGACCCGACCACTGATCTGCTGTTCCGCAACCTCCGCGTCTCGGCATTCCCCTAAGTCGTGGTTCGCTCCGCGAACCAACGCCGACTCTCAAAATCCCCCTCACGATCCGAATCGCGGGTCGCCGACAAACTGCGTGCCGGGTTGCTGACGCACGTCCCTGTCATCGCGCTGGACCGCACCCAGAAAGAGCCATCGTCATCTTTTGATCTCGGTCGGGCAGGGAGTTTCACCGCTTCCGTGTCCTCGGGTGTCGTTTCTGCTCGGCCGGCTGAACCACGAAATACACCAAATACACGAAAAAAGATCTCGAATCGGTGGTTGGGGCCGAACGACCGCGGATTGTCGAAAGTCGTGGTTCGCTCCGCGAACCAACGTTTTCTTCCTGACCGCCCTGGCGAACGGAAGCGTCTCCTCGCCCGCAGTTCGCACGCTCGGCCTGCGTCTCACATCCTCGTTGACCACCGGCGTACACCCAGAAACGGCTCTCTTCGTTTCCGAAGCCATCTCGCGCAGCGACTGCCGTCATTGTTGTTTCGGTCGTGTCGTTTCCCGCCCTGAACGACGGATCGCACGACAACCTGTTCCGACCTTGAGTGGGTTCGGTTGTGGGTTCCGCGTGCAGCCTTGCAGTTCCGGATTGTGTTTTGTATATAGTGCGTATACGTACGTTTTGGGCTGAGATTGCAGGACAGAGAGTCGCCGAACTGGTCGAGGCCTGGGGGCTGCGTGCCCCGCTTCATGCCGTGAGTTCCGGGGCACACTTTGTCCGCGAATCGCGGGGTCGTCATCCACTGCTAACTCAATCAGGCGCAAACATGAAGAACGCAATGGCTGCGGGGATCGTGTGTCTTTTGTCTGTCCTGCCCACCTGGGCACAGGAATCTCCGGCTCCGCCGCGGGCGGCCGGTGGTCAACAGCAGGCCGAGCCGGCACGGCCGCGCCGGGGTGGTGGACAGATCGAACTCGGTCCCGATGACAAGCAAACCTATGCCGATCCCCCTGCCAGCATCGTCGCTGCACGCGACGAGATTCCGCATGGCAAACTGGAGATGATCGAGTACGAATCGAAGACCGTGGGGACGACCCGCAAGGCCAACGTCTACACGCCGCCGGGGTATTCGAAAGATCAGAAGTATCCCGTGCTCTACCTGCTGCATGGCATCGGGGGGGATGAAACCGAATGGCAGCGCTTCGCCACGCCCGATCGGCTGTTTGATAACCTGCTCGCCGATCGCAAAGCCGTGCCGATGATCGTCGTCATGCCCAATGGCCGGGCCCGCAAAAACGATCGGGCCGAGGGAAACGTGTTCGAGTCGGCGCCGGCGTTTGCGGTGTTTGAAAAGGATCTCTTGAATGACCTGATCCCGGCGATCGAGTCGCGATATTCGGTGCAGGGGACCCGCGACCGGCGGGCCCTGGCAGGCTTGTCGATGGGGGGAGGTCAGTCGCTCAACTTCGGCCTGACCCATCTCGATACGTTTGCCTGGGTCGGAGGCTTTTCGTCAGCTCCGAATACGAAAGACCCGGCGGAGTTGATTCCCGACCCGGCGAAAGCCAAGCAGCAGTTGAAACTGCTGTGGTTGTCGTGCGGCAACAAGGATGGACTGATCGGGATCAGCCAGAAAATGCAGCGATTCCTGAAACAGCAGGGAATTCCGCATGTCTGGAATGTTGATTCGCACGGGCACGATGCGACGCACTGGCGGAATAACCTGTACCACTTCGCGCAACTGATTTTCAATGACGACGCCACGAAAGCGGCGTTGTCGGCAGCGGGGACACCGGCAGCGGCTGCCCCGGCGGCCACGGGTGAAAACCGGCCCGCGGCACAGACGGCGGCACTACCGGAAGGAGTGACCGACGACTTCCACCCCGCCCCCACGAATCAACCGGGTCGCGATTACCCGCAGGTCAATTCGCAGGGACGAGTGAAGTTCCGCGTGGTGGCGCCCGAGGCGAAGAGCGTCGGCGTTTCGTTCCGTGACAGTACGGAATTCGTGAAGGGGGCCGACGGCGCCTGGATTGGCTATACGCGGCCTCTCGACGAAGGCTTTCATTACTACACGATCAAGATCGACGGGGCCGAAGTTCCCGATCCGAACAGCCTGTTCTTTTTCGGTGCCAATCGCTGGGGCAGTGGGGTGGAAGTGCCTGCTCACGATCGCGATTTCTACGCCGTCAAGCCGGTGCGGCATGGACAGATCCGCGAGATCCTGTTTCCGTCCCCCAGCACGAACAGCCAGCGGCGTGCGTTTGTCTACACGCCTCCCGGATACGATGAACAGGCCGATGTGCGGTATCCGGTGCTCTACCTGCAGCATGGCTATGGCGAAAACGAATATGGCTGGAGCGTGCAGGGACATGCCGGGCTGATCATGGACAACCTGCTCGCCGAGCAGAAAACCAAACCGTTTCTGATCGTCATGACCTATGGCATGACCAACGACATTCGCTTCGGGGGTCTGCGTGATTTTGACATCGGTCCGTTTCAGACGGTGCTCTGCGACGAGTTGATTCCGTACATCGACGCGAATTTCCGGACACTCGCCGACCAGCCGCATCGGGCCATGGCGGGGTTGTCGATGGGGGGGATGGAAACCAAGACGATCACCTTGAAAAAGCTCGACCTGTTCTCGCACATCGGCCTGTTCAGCGGGGGCAGCATCGCGCCGGCGGATATCGCCGACCTCGACGCGTTCAAGAAGGCCAATCGCCTGGTGTTCGTCAGTTATGGCGGTCACGAAGTGGGGAATCCCAATGCGCGACGTGGTCCTGACCCGCAACAGACGACCGAAGCGCTGAAAAACGCGGGAGTCAACGCACAGTTCTATGTGTCTCCGAAAACGGGCCACGAATGGCAGAGCTGGCGTCGCAGCCTGCACGAGTTCGCGCCGCTGCTGTTCCGCGACTGAAATCGCCGTAGACCGAGCGCCCGGTGTGGTGGCCCACTGTCATCCTTTGGCATGTGTGTCACCACACCTCCCTTTGTCCTCCCGGATTGAGTTGGTTGAATTTGTCAGCGCCGCGCGTTAGGGTGCATAGACCCTTCTTCTCTTGCGGCCAGTTCAACCATCCGGAATCTGTCGGAGGCGAATCATGTCTGACGTGCGAGCGCGGGTGGCGACCCGCGGTGGAGTGTGGTTGCGTCTGTTGGGGCCGTGTCTGGTGTGGTCGGGGGCCGTCTGGGCCGTCGGTTTGCAGGACGCCCCTGCCCGGGCGCAGATTCCCGACGAGGTGCTGCAGAAGGTCAAGCACGCCACCGTGCATTTGAAGGCCAAGCTGGCCAATGGCCAGCCTTCTGAAGGGTCCGCCTGGTTTGTCGGCAAAGGCTTTCTGATTACGAATGCCCATGTGCTCAACATGCAGGGTGGAGATAAGCGCTTTCCTTCCAAAATCGAAGTCACGATTGATGGGGGCGAGGCCAGCAGTCGGGTGGTGTCGGCGAAATACCACGGTGCCAACTATGCCTCAGACCTGATGCTGCTGCAGGTCGAAGGACCTGCTGAGGATCTGCCCGAACCGCTTTCGTTAAACCCCGAGGCCCCGTTGAATGAGACCCAGACGGTCTATGTGTTCGGCTATCCGCTGGGGCAACAGTTGGGGAAGTCGATCACCGTCAGCAAGGCGAGTATTTCCAGCCTGCGGCGGGTGAAGGGGGTGCTTAAAGAGATTCAGCTCGACGGGGGAATTCACCCCGGAAATTCGGGGGGTCCCATCGTCAACGAGAAGGGGGAAGTGATCGGGGTCGCTGTGGCGGGGATCGAGGGGACGGCGATCAAATTCGCCATCCCGGCGGCTCCGGTGTCCGATATGGTCTACGGTCGCTACTCGGGGATGGACCTGGAGCAGACTTATTGGGAAGACGACAAAACGAAAATCCGGTTTCCGTTCACGATCCGGTTTTTTGATCCGATGACGGTCCTGAAGTCGATTCGGATCGAGTATTGGACCAATCCGAACCCCGACACGAAATCGCGGCCCGGTGGATACACACAGCCCGAACCGGTCGAGGGGGACAGCCCGATCGAGACGGTCGAACCGGTGCGCGAGCCTCCCAAGTTTCCGAAGGTTGAAATCGTTCTGCCGGTGCTGCCCGACAGTAATTCCCGGTATTGGTTTCGGACCACGCTGGTGGATGGCCGAGGCCGGCAGTATTGGAGCGCCGCCTGGACCCCGCGGCCTGATCCGCTGGAACGCCGCGATGTGATGATTCCGTTCACCGCTGTCAGCGGTACGCGAAAGCCGATCGAAATCACGAACGAATCGTCGTTCAAGTTTCAGGTGGGAACGCGTTCGGAAACGCTGAAAATGCACGTGCAGGCGATTGCCAATCCGACCCTGTTTGCCCCCGATGCCGACGGTGATCAGCGGGGCCGGCTGACCTACAGTTCGGTCACACTGGGAATGACCAAGGATGGCGAGGCGGTGCAGGCCAAAGAAAAATGGCGACCGCTGGGCCAGAATTTTTTGAAAACGGCGGCCAGCATTCGCTACGCCCCTGACGGTGCGGTGGTCTACGCGCAGCCGGAATTGAGAAACTCTGCGCCGCAGTTCAAAGACGAACTGGTGGGCATCAGTAATCTTGTGCTGCAGACGTTGGAATTGATGTCGGTGCCGTTGTCTCCCAACGGGTTCAAACCGAAAGATACTGTGCGACTGCAGAAGATGCTGCTGGTCGGTCTGCCCGAGATGTATGTCCCCACCCATTCGGATACCAAGTATCAGTTCCGGGGCGTTCATCAGATTCAGGGACAGGATCTGGCCCATTTCAATATCTCGGCCACGCTGCGACCGCGCCGGGGGGACGAAAATCAACTCACCGGTAACCTGGAGGGAACGCTGGATGTCCTGCTCGAAACGGGTGAGGTCATCTATGGCAACGGCAAGATGGATGTCGAGTACGATCTGCCGGGAGCCAAAGGCCTGCGACTGGTGGGGGCCCTCTCGGTATTTCTGCGGCCTGCGCCCGAGCAATCGACCCAGCAAACGACAAAAGACCCGGCGAAACCCGCCGAGGGGGCCGGTGCGCCCGAGCAGTAACCCCGGCGCTCGTGAACCTGCCGGCGGTGACTGACTCGTTTCGCTTGGGTCGACTGGGCTCGGCAGGAATTGGACAGACGCAGTTTCGCATCGTCCAGGCTGGACTCAATCTGGCAAGAGCGCCTGGACTCGCTGCTGGATGTCTTCGTGGATTCGCGGATCCCACTCGGCGGCGATGTGGGCCTGGGTGTTGAATTTGGCGTCGTAGGGGGGTTGGCCGTTCTTGATGAAGCCGCGGGCGGGGTCACCCAGGTCGATGTTTTCGAGGCGGGGGCCGGCGTCCCATGGGCCCCAGACGAAGGCATTACGGGTGCAATAGCTGACGGCGCGCTGCACGTTGATGGGCAATGCCTTGGGTCGGGGAGGCCCGCGACCAGTCGACGACGGATCGAGAAACACCGCCAGGTGCACGGCGAGGGGCGTTTCGCGCAACACAAGGTCCTGCAAGACTTCCAGCGCGGTGTGACCGCCCCAACTGTTACCGACCAGCGCGACGCGATCGTGGGGGTATGCCTGCAGGTGTTGATCGATGACATCCGCGATGCCCCGGGCGCGGGGGGGCGTTTTGAGTTTGATCTGACCGGCGCGCGTACCGTTCCAGTTGAAGTACTCGGGCAAGACCCGGTCCGCCGCGATGTCTCGGGCAAACTGGTACAAACCGCTGTTTCCTGCCTGCCGCTCGGCTGTGCCGGCGATCTGGGCCGGAGTGGGGTCTGAGTCGATTCCGCCAATCAGCACGACCAGCAGGTGGGGAGGACGGAGTGTAACTGTCGGGCGGTTCGCCGGCGGGCGATCTTGCGCGAACGCCGACACGTGGGTGGCGGCGATCAGCACCAGGAACCAGAACATGCGTGACATCGCCTGTGGAATCCTCTTGCGCGGGTGGCAGTGAGTGCAACGGAGTGGAGAACCAGGGTCTTGACCCTGGTCCCGTACCTGCGGGGCATCCTAAACGGAAATGCCTGGCATGAAAACGGCAGTTTCCGACGTCGCTCAAAGTCGTGGATCGCTCCGTCGATCCCACGCCGTTTTGTGAAGTAGCCGGCAATACTTCCCCTGCTGCCGCAGCACGCAGGGCCGTTCTCAGCCAGTGAATGTGCGTTGCACCGTCAGAAGAATCAACGGGATGTGCAGGCTCTGACCTACCTGCCAATTCCAATGCAGGCACCTCGCTCCCCTGCCAGTTGGCTGGCAGGGGGTGGAGGGCGTTCAGAATGATGGCCGGGGTTGCAAGCGTCAGTGGACGACGCGGCCAAACCTGGCCGTTGACAAGATCAGCCGTTTAAAACGTGCTGCAGAGGGTTCCGCCATCGACGACCACGCAGGTGCCGGTGATGTAGCTGCCGGCGTCTGAGGCCAGCAGCAGGGCCGGGCCGGCCAGTTCGTTGGGTTCTCCCCAGCGGCCGACGGCGGTCCGGTCGGCGAAGCCTTTTTTCTCTTCAGCCGAGAGCATCTTCCCGGGCAGGTCGGTCAGAAATGGACCGGGGGCGATGCAGTTCACGGTGATGCCATGCCGGCCCAGATCGAGCGCCATGGCGCGAGCCAGTCCGATGAGGGCGGCTTTCGTGGCCGAGTAAGAATCGCGACCCGACTTCGAGGCCAGGCCCATGATGGAAGAAATGTGAATGATGCGGCCCCAGCCATGCTGTTTCATATGCGGCACGGCGGCCCGCGACAGAGCCATACAACTGCTCAGGTTGAGTTCCACGATGCGGTCCCACGATTCATCGGTGATTTCGTCGATGACCTGGGGGGAGTTGCTGCCGGCGTTGTTGACGAGGATGTCGAGCCGGCCGAACTTCTCGACCGCGGTTTTGACGAGCTTGTCGGCCTCACCCCGCTGGGTCTGGTCGGTGACAGCCCAGGCCACGCGGCCGCCGGTCTCTTTCGAGATCTCGGCGGCCGTGTGTTCGAGCTCGGCCTGGTGTCGACTGCTAATCAACACGTCGGCCCCGGCGGCGGAGAAACCACGGGCCATGGCCTTCCCCAGGCCCTTGCTGCCGCCTGTCACCAGGGCGGCGCGGCCCTGGAGACTGAACATTTTGTCGATCATGAATTGTCCTTCTCGGCTTGCGAATCAACCATAAGACCGGTTGAATGTAAGCGCCCGACTCCGAGGGGTCAATCAGCCGGTTCCAGCTTCGCGCGTAGCTGGTGGCGAATCGTCTGCCCACCCCCTCGCACAAAACCGTCCCGTTGTTCAACACGACGCGAAATAATTGCCGCTGTCCATCTCGTTGATACTCCAACATGAAACAAGACCCTTAAGCCTCCCCTGTTCACCGGGGCAGTGGTCCGGCCCTGCCGGAACAATGGTACTCCTCTCATCAATTATGTATACGCGCGTACATTAACCAGATTATGTCAAGTCTCGGACCCGAATTCAAGCCCCCGTTGGCGCGATTTTTCTGGATCCAGTTTGGATCCTTTGGCTTGATTTTCGTGCCCTTGTCGGCGGCCGCCGTGTTCTGGTCGATCCATGGGCTGGATGTGCCGACCGACACCGTGCTGCAAGGACTGTACGTCTTTGGCGGACTGGCTTTGGCGGCGATGGCTTTGGTCGCGTATCAAATCGCGAAGCGGACCTGCAAACGGCTTGAGTCGGTGCAGCGGGTCGTGTCGCAGATGTCGGCGGGTGAGTTTGATAAACGGATTCCACCCGAGAACCGGATGCAGATCGAGAGTCTGGCGGCGTCACTCGACCAGACGCAGTTGTATCTGAAATCGCGGGTCGCCGACCTGGAAGCCAGCCGCAACCAGTTGCGGACCGTGCTCGACAGCATGCTCGAAGGGGTCATCGCGGTCGACAGTGATCAGCGGGTGCTGCTGATTAACGCGGCGGGACGACGGTTGTTCCCGATTCAGGATCTGCAGCCTGTAGGGCGCCCGATCTGGGAGTTGATTCGCAGCCCGCTCCTGGGAAACTGGGTCTCGCAGTCACTCTCGTCGAGCGAACCGGTCGGGGGGGAAATGGAGATCAAAGCCCCGGTGCAGCGCATGCTCTCGGTGCGGGTCGCCAGCCTGCCAGGCGATACCATCACCGGCGCCATCGTGGTGGCCAGCGACATTTCGCAACTGCGGCACCTCGAACGTGTGCGCCAGGAGTTCGTCGCCAATGCGTCGCACGAATTGAAAACTCCGTTGACTTCGATCAAGGCCTGCGTCGAGTCACTGCTGGATGGCGCGATCGATGAACCCGAGATTCGGGTCAATTTTCTGCAGACCATCAATGAACAGTCCGAACGGCTCGATCGGCTCGTGCGGGATCTGCTGGCGCTGACGCGGATCGAATCGGAACAGAATCGTCCGGTCCTCCATCCGGTCGAACTGGAGCCCATCATTCAACTGTGCGTGAATCGGCATGTCAGCAAGGCGGAACGGAAGGAGATGCGAATTCTCACCGAACCGTCTGCCGTGCCGGCGGTGGTCTTCGCCGACGAAGAAT
Organism: Planctomycetota bacterium; assembly: GCA_018242565.1. Taxonomy (GTDB): domain Bacteria; phylum Planctomycetota; class Planctomycetia; order Planctomycetales; family Planctomycetaceae; genus JACQFH01. The sequence continues at coordinate 10,803 of JAFEBR010001036.1, forward strand.
CGCTCGAACAGATTCTCGATAACCTGATCGACAACGCCATCAAGTACACGAACCCCGGGGGCACGATCACCGTGCGGTGGCAGACCAACAGTCAGCAGTGTCTGTTGGAAGTCGAAGACACGGGCATCGGGATTCCGCAGGCGCATCAACTGCGGATTTTCGAGAGGTTCTATCGGGTCGACCGGGCCCGTTCGCGAGAGCAGGGGGGCACCGGCCTGGGGCTGTCGATCGTCAAGCACCTCGTGCAGCAACTCGGAGGGACCGTGTCGGTTTCCAGCAAAGTGGGGAAGGGGAGCACGTTTGCGGTCGAATTGCAGCCCGCGGCCAGTCAGGATGTCTTTGCCTGAAAACCCGATCGGCACCGGTTCTGGCACGCGTATCGCGACGTTGGGTCGCGATCGTGGGGGCCGGGCGCAGCCCGTACAGGCCGTACAGTCTTGCGAAACGACAACGATTCCTTAACCATTTCTTCATATTGAGGGGGAGTAGATCTTCACACCGCTGGCATACGGTGTCAAGGGGCGAATGGAGTCAACCGGCGTGGGGTTTAAGCCCGCACGGTCCGGAGTGCCGCAGGAGTCCTCGGGCACTCTCGCCGACCCAACCCTTAGAATTTGCGAACCTGGTTCTCTGAAAGCACATGCCTGATCTCAGTACGCCCGCCCAACCGCTGAAAACCGACTCGTCGGGGTCAGTCTCCCGGCGCGTGACGTTTACGCAGTATGAACCGAGGGTCGACGAAAGCCCCCGGTCGACAGTGGCCAAGATCGAAACCCGGAATGTGAATTTCCACTACGGCACGACGCAGGCGCTGTTCGACATTTCGATGTCGATTCCGCAGCAGCGGGTGACCGCGTTGATTGGGCCTTCGGGTTGTGGCAAGAGCACGTTTCTGCGGACCTTGAACCGCATGAACGACCTGATCGAAGGGCGACAGATCAGTGGTGAAGTGCTGATCGATGGGACCAATATTTACCACCCCGATGTCGATGTCGTGGCCTTGCGCAAGCGGGTGGGCATGGTCTTTCAGAAATCGAATCCATTCCCGAAGTCGATCTACGAAAACGTGGCGTACGGTCCGCGAATCGCCGGTGTGTCGCGGCGTTCGGTGCTCGACGGCATCGTCGAGCAGGCGCTGAAGAATGCCGGTTTGTGGGACGAAGTCAGCCATCGGTTGCGCGACAGTGCCTTGAATCTGTCGGGAGGCCAGCAGCAGCGGTTGTGCATTGCCCGCACCCTGGCGACCAACCCCGACGTCGTGCTGATGGATGAGCCGGCTTCGGCGCTCGACCCGGCCTCGACGGCCCGCGTCGAAGACCTGATTTTCGAGCTGAAACAGAGTTATACGATTGTCATTGTGACGCACAACATGCAGCAGGCGGCGCGGGTCAGCGACACGACGGCGTTCTTCTACGAAGGCCATCTCGTCGAAATGGGCCCCACCCCGCAGATGTTCACCCGTCCCCGCCAGAAAAAAACTGAAGCGTACATCACGGGACGCTTCTCCTGACAGGTAGCCGGTATGTCGATTCATCTGAACCGTGACCTCGAGACACTGCATCAGCACATTATGTCCATGTGCGCGGTCGTCGAAGAAGTCGTGCATCGCGCTGTGGAAGAATTGAGCCGTCCTGATGTGCAAGTCTCGCAGCAGATTGTCGAACAGGACGACGAGGTGGACCGCTGGGACGTCCGCATCGAAGAAGAATGCCTGAAGATTCTGGCGCTGCATCAACCGGTCGCCGAGAACCTGCGGCGGGTCACCGCCGTCATGAAAATTGCCTGGGAACTCGAGCGGGTTGCCGACGTGGCGGTGAACATCGCCGAGCGGGCGGCGGGTCTGGCGGGGGCCCCCGAAATCAATGTCCCCGACAAGCTCGATCAGATGGCGCGGGTCGCCCTCGAAATGCTGCGACTGTCGCTCGATGCGTTTGTGGCCCAGGACAGCCGCCTGGCGCGAGAAGTGTGTGTGCAGGATGACATCGTCGATGCGCTCAACCGCGAGATCATTGACGAACTGCTGGTGATGATGAAGCGTTCACCCCAGTTGATTGAACCGGCGTTGCAGTTGTTTTCGGCGTCGCGGCATGTCGAGCGCGTGGCGGACCATGCCACCAACATCGCCGAAGACGTCGTCTACCTGGTCGAAGGCGAGATCATCCGCCATCGGGCGGAATTCTGGAAGAACTAGAGCCATGTCGAAACAGACGATCCTGATTATCGAAGACGAGCGGGCGATCGCCGAGGTGCTCTCGTACAACCTTCGAAAAGAGGATTTCGAAGTCCTGACGGCGACGGACGGGCAGGATGGACTGCGGCGGGCCCAAACCAACCTGCCCGACCTGATCATTCTCGATCTGATGCTGCCGGTCATCGAAGGGCTGGAAGTGTGCCGGGTCTTGAAATCCGGGGCGCGCACCCGCGATATTCCCCTGCTGATTCTGACTGCCCGCAGCGAAGAGGTGGATGAAATTGTCGGTTTCCAGATGGGAGCCGACGATTACGTGACGAAACCGTTCAAGGTGAAACCCCTGATTCAGCGGATCAAGGCGCTGCTGCGGCGGAAGAAGAACGCAACGGCGGAGGGGGAGATCGTCGTGGGCGGGGGGATCGAGATCAACCGCACCCAGCATCGGGCCCTGCTCAATGGGGTGGAACTCTCGCTGACCCCGACCGAATTTCGTCTGCTGTGGGCCCTCGTGCGCCAACCCGGTCGCGCCTTCAGCCGGCATGAACTCATGGAAGCCTCGATGGGGGACGATGCCCTGGTGCTGGAGCGGACGATCGACGTGCATGTGAAGTCCTTGCGCCAGAAACTGGGGGATCAGGCCGAGCGGATTGAAACCGTTCGCGGCGTGGGCTATCGATTCCGCGAATAGTCGCCGAATCGGGCGGACGGCTCCAACGGATGGTCCTTTCCCGGCGTCTATAACTTCGCAGTCACGGGAAAAACTGCGTGTCTCGATCTTTGTGACGGGATGGTGATTTTTCCGGATTCCGCTTGAAACCCTGAAACGCAACTGGCATCCTAAGGGCACAGGCGGGAGTATAAGGAATCGCCATGGGCCTGAACAAAGGCTTCTGTCAGCGGTTTGTTTCACCCAGTTTCACTACACGAAAAGGAGTCTCACGAATGAAAAAGTTCTGCGCAGCTCTGACGGTCTGTCTGTTTGCTGTCGGCGCGGCTTACGCCGCCGACGAAGTCAAGTCGGGCTTGCCGGTCGGCGAAGGCCCAGTGCCCCCGTTCAACGTCCGTGACATCACGGGACCCTCGAAGGGGAAGACTCTGTGCTATCGTTGCCAGTACGGCTCGCGGCCGGTCGTCACCATTTTCACGCGTGAATTGACCCCGGAAGTCAAGGACCTGGTCGCCAAGATCGACGAGAAGGTCGGCGCGAACAAGGACAAGAAAATGGCCGCGTTCGTCGTCCTGCTGACCGAAAATCCTGATTCGGTCGAACCCAAGATCGAAGCGCTGGCGAAAGACGCCAAGATCAAGAGCACCCCGCTGACGATCATTGAAGGTCAGGTCGGACCCCCGGAATACAAGCTGGCCAAAGACGCCGAAGTCACGGTCATGATGTGGGTCGAAAGCGAAGTCAAGGTGAACCACGCGTTCGCCAAGGGCAAGCTCGACAAGAAGGCGGTCGAAGACATCGTCGCCGAAACCAAGAAGATTCTGAACTAGTGCCTGCCTGGTTCGCTTTCGCGAACTTCGGTCAGTCATGATGGAAATCAGGTTCCGCGCGGTCCCTCGCAAGGGGGATCGCGCGGTGCCGTTTGTACGGGTGCCGGCGCCAGTGACGCTGGGGGCCGTCTGTTCCCCAGGCTGTCGTGCGACCCGGTTGGTTTCCCGTCACGTCAAAGCCTGGTCGCGCACCAGGCCGGTGGGAACAGCGTCAAGTCTCATTCCGTGCTGACCCCCTGCCGCACCCCCGAGTTCCCCGCGCGACAGCATTTGTGCGGTCGGGAACTGCCTGAGTCGCCGGTCGCAGAGGGTATCCCGTTTCGCCTCGATGTCTTCCTGGAGTTTCCTGAGATGAGAGTGTGCTCCCCGTGGATGCTGGCTGGGTTGTGGTTCATCGCATTGGCCGCGGACGTTTCGGCCGGATCTTCGAACAGCCTCTTGGATATCTCGACTGACGGTGCGTTGCTGGCCGCCGCGAACCGCGACAATGGCACGGTCAGCATCGTCGAAATCGCTTCGGGCAAAGTACTGCGGGAAGTGTCCGTGGGCAAGAAAACCGAAGGGGTCACCTTTGTCGGCCAGACACACCAGGTGGCCGCGACGGCGTATGCCGACGACGTCATCACCCTGTTCGACGCCGATTCGGGCCAGGTGCTGAAAACGGTGGCCGTCTTCGACGAACCGTACGGCATTGTTTCGACCCGCGACGGACAGAAACTGTACGCGACGCTTGAGTATCCCGGGCAGGTCGTGGAAATCGACCCGGCCACGGGCACGATCACCCGCACGCTGGCGGCCGGGGAGTTTCCCCGGGGGATCGCTTTGTCGCCTGACGAACAGACGATTTACGTGACCGGTTATTATTCGGGTGGCGCCCTGGCCCTGCAGCGCGCCTCGGGCGCGATTGTCGATCGCTGGGACGGCCTGGCGAGCGAAAACCTGGCCCGGCAGATCGCCGTGCATCCGCGGCGTCCGAAAGCCTATGTGCCCCACATCCGTTCGCGGGTCAACGTGAACCGGGGCGAAGGCTCGGTCGTGCCGTTTGTCTCGGTCGTCGATCTGGGACCGGGTGAAGGACGTCGCCGGAAACCGGTGCCGATGGATGCCTTCTATGGCACGTTCGTCGTGGCCAATCCCTGGGAAGTGGCCGTGTCGCCCGATGGTTCGCTGCTGTGCGCCCTGTTCGCCGGTACGAACGACATGTACGTCTGCAAAGTCATCGACGACGATTATCGCGAAGTCGGGTTCCGCAAGCTGATCACATTGGGAAACAACCCGCGGGCCGTGCGATTCACTCCCGATGGCACGCGGTTCTTCGTCTACAACACGCTCGACTTTCAGGTCGTCGAATATGACGCCAGCACCTTCAAGGCGACCCGTTCGATCAAGCTCTGCGACAATCCGCTGGGGGATGAGATTCTGCGGGGCAAGGTCCTGTTCTATTCGGCTCTCGAACCGATGGTCGGTCGCCGGTGGATTTCGTGCGCCAGTTGTCATCCCGATGGCGACGGCGACGGCCGGACCTGGCAGAATCCGGAAGGTCTGCGCAATACAACCGCGTTGTTCGGCATGGCCTGGACGCATCCCATTCACTGGTCTGCCGACCGCGATGAGGTCCAGGATTTTGAGCACACGGTCCGCAGCAACCTGATGCAGGGGCGGGGGCTGATTCGAGGCGCGGTCAACCCGTCGCTCGAGGCTCCCAATAAAGGCTTGTCGCGCGACCTCGACGCGTTGTCGGCGTATTCCAATTCGCACAAAGTGCCCCTCAGCCCGCACGCCAAAAATGGACTGAGCGACGCCGCGAAACGGGGGAAAGCCCTGTTCTTCGCCGCCGAGACGCGGTGCGCCGAATGTCACTCGGGTCCGTACTATTCCGATTCCACTCCCACCAAACCGTTCAAACTGCACGACGTGGGAACAGTTACAGACGATCCTTCGGAGACGATGGGACCGAAATACGACACCCCCACCCTGCTGGGGGTCTATAAGACCCCCCCGTACCTGCATCATGGCAAGGCGCGTACGCTCGAAGAGGTTTTGACGACGTACAACAAGGGGGACCGGCATGGCAAAACCAGTCACCTCTCGGCGGAACAGGTCGCCGACCTCGTGGAGTTCATGAAAGCGCTCCCCTACGAAGATCCGGAACCGGCGGCCCAGGCGGCGGGCCTGACAAAAATTGACCGGTAAGTGGGGCGGCAGCGGGTGTCCGCTCCGCTGGAGCATTTCTTATTTGCAGGCGATCGTGATATTCTTTCGGCAACGTGGCGCCGGTCTTCAATTTTCGGCCTTCGCAGGATTTGATTATGAAAACTTCATGGATTGGTGGAATTGTTGTCTGTCTGGGGTGTGCCTGGCTGGCCTTGGCCGGGTCGTTGGCCGCCGAAGACAAGCCCGCCGCGGGCAAGTCGAAGGTTGCGGTGAAGATCGCCTCGTGGGAAGAAACCCTGAAGCTGGTCGCGGCTCATAAGGGGAAGGTGGTGGTGCTCGACGCCTGGTCGACCAGTTGCGAACCCTGCAAGAAAGAGTTTCCGCACCTGGTGGAAATGCACCGCAAATACGGTGGCAAAGACGTCGTCTGCATGTCACTCGCGTGCGATTACGCGGGCATCAAGAGCAAGCCCCCCGAGTTTTACCGCGAGCGGGTCGAGAAATTCCTGGTGAAGCAGGAAGCCGAGTTTCAGAATCTGTTATCGAGCGATGCCTCGGATGAGTTGTTCGAGAAAATGCAGTTGTCGTCGATACCGGCGGTCTACGTGTTCGGGCGCGATGGCAAACTGGCCAAGCGTTTTGATAACGAGCAGGCACAATCCGAAGCCGACAATTTCACCTATCAGGACGTGGCGAAACTGGTGACCGAACTGGTTGCGAAGAAGTAATGGCTGGTCACCCGGAAATGGATTTCGTGCAGGTGTTTTCCGGCGATCCGGAATTCACCAAACTGCTGGGGCGTCGCGATGATCAGGTCAACCTGACGGCCGCCGCCCTCGAACTGGCCCGCGATGTCTACCCGCAACTCGATTTCCAACCCGTGTTTGACTGGATCGCCGCCCGCGGCGCCGAGTTGCAGGGGCCTCTGGCGGGTGCGGCGACCGATGAGCAGGTGCTGGCGGCCATTGTCGAGTGCCTGGTGCATCGCCACGGGGTCACCGGCACACCCGACATCTACGATCAGGCGGATGCCAGTTTTCTGCACAAGGTCATCGAGAACCGGACGGGAATTCCGATCAGCCTGTCGGTGTTGTACATGGCGGTCGCCGAGGCGGCCGGACTGACGCTGCGCGGCGTCGGCGCGCCAGGTCATTTTCTGGCCCGCCTGGACACGATCGACAAGCCCTTGTTCGTCGATGCGTTTCGCGACGGTCTCGTACTGACGTATCGCGAGTGTGTGGCCCGTCTCAGTGAGCAGGGGGTCGAACGACGGCTGATTCGCCGCGCGCTGGAACCGGTGGGCCCGCGGGCCATCATTCTGCGGATGCTCAACAATCTGAAATCGCTGTACGCCCGCCAGGAAGACTGGAAGCCGTGCCGTCGCGTGCAGCACCGACTGCTGGCTTTGCAGCCTGCCGACTATGGCGAACGTCGCGATTGGGCAGTGATCTCAATTCGTGCCGGGCATGCCGCGGGTGCCCTGGAAATGCTGGAATTGTGCCTGAAGACCTGTCCCGCGGAAGAACGGGAATTTCTGGAGCAGCAGAAAGTGGCAGCCCACGGCAAACTGGCTCAATGGAACTGACGTCGTGCAGGCCGCGACGCTGCCATCGCCTGTGGCGGTGGTTGTCTGGCGATCGTAACGGGGCGCTGTACCGCTCCTCGCATTCTTCAATCGTGTCAGTATAATTCGAGGCACTCATTTCTTCGGTCATTCTCTCTGCAGGTGTTTCATGAAGCGGCCAATTCTGGATTGTCTGTTGACCCTCGGTCTCTGTGTTTGGGGATATGTCATTGTGGGCCAACCCGTGCAAGCGGAAGAAACCGCTCTCGATCGCTATGTCGCCAAGCCCGACCCCACCTACGCGTGGAAGGTTGTCCGCAAGGTGTCGGTGCCCGGAGGCACGCAATACATTGTCGATCTGACGTCGCAGACCTGGCGCAGCGAGAAAGATGTCAATCGGCCGGTGTGGAAGCACTGGTTGAATATCGTGAAGCCCGATCAGCCCCAGTCGAAGACGGCGTTTCTGTTCATTGGCGGGGGCGGTAACGGGGGAGAAGCTCCGCAGTCGGCTGATGGCAACACGCTGAAAATTGCGGCCGCCACCAAGACGATTGTCGCCGAGTTGAAGATGGTCCCCAATCAGCCGTTGATCCTGAACAACGACGGCGTCTCTCGTAAAGAAGACGATTTCATCGCCTACACCTGGGAAGAATTCATCAAGACGGGCGACGAAACCTGGCCCGCCCGCCTGCCGATGGTCAAGAGTGCCGTGCGGGCCATGGACTGCATTCAGGAACTGATTGCCAGTGACGAAGGGGGGGGTCACAAGGTTGAGAACTTCCTGGTGGCCGGGGCCTCCAAGCGCGGGTGGACAACCTGGTGCACGGCGGCTGTAGATAAGCGCGTCGTGGCCGCCGTCCCGATTGTGATTGATGTGATCAACGTCCGCGCCTGCGTCGATAACCACATTGCTTCGTTCGGATTCTATGCGGCGGCGATCGGTGATTATGTCCGGCACAACATGAAAGGCCGGCTGGATGACCCGCGCACGAAACAGTTGTACGCGATTGAAGATCCGTATTCGTATCGCGAACGTCTGACCATGCCGAAGTACATCGTGAATGGCTCGGGAGATCAGTATTTCCCGCCCGATTCGTCGAAGTTCTACTACAACGACCTGCCGGGCGAAAAATATCTGCGGTACGTTCCGAACACCGACCACGGTCTGCGGGAATCAGACGCGCTGGAAGGGATCATTGCGTTCTATCACACCGTGCTGACCGGCCAGGAACGGCCCAAGTATTCCTGGACGTTTGAGGCCGACGGTTCGATCCGCGTGAAATCTCCCACAGCGCCCAAGTCGGTGACGCTCTGGCAGGCGAACAACCCCAAGGGCCGCGATTTCCGCGTCAAGACGATCGGCAAGGCGTACAAGTCGGCTCCTTTGAAAGAAGACAGCCCGGGTGTTTACGTCGGCAAGATCCCCACGCCCGAACAGGGCTGGTCGGCGTTCTATGTCGAACTGGCGTATGATGTCGGCATTCCGGTGCCGCTCAAACTGTCGACGGCCGTTCGCATTTTGCCCGACACGCTGCCGTTCGCCGATCTCGACCCGGCTAAAGCGCCGCTCGAACCAGGCGACGACTGAGATCCGTGTTGCCAGACGACCGGCGTGCCACGCGCACGCCGGGTCGTCGTGGTGCGGTTCGCTGCGGGCTCGCGGGACGCTTCGGTTAGCTGAACAGGCTTTCGATGGGCCAACCGTCCGCGAGTTTCCAGGGCCGGCCCGTGCGATCGTGAATCTCGGCGTGCGGATCGAGGCCGAAGCGCCAGTAAATCGTCGCGGCCAGGTCAGCCGGGGTGACCGGCTGTGTCGCCGGGTAGGCCCCGATCTTGTCACTCGAACCATAGATGCTGCCACCCACGACGCCACCGCCTGCCAGCAGCAGGCTGTAGCAGTCGGGCCAGTGATCGCGGCCTGCCGAGTTGTTGATCCGCGGTGTGCGCCCGAATTCTCCCGTCGCGACCACGAGCGTCGAATCGAGCAGGCCCCGTTCGTCGAGATCGTTTATCAGCGCGGCGAGCGCTTTGTCGGCCGGAGGAAGCAGGTGTTTCTTGTGCTGATTGAAATTGTCGGCGTGGGTGTCCCAGTTCTGACCCTGCTGCTTGAAATCGTAAACATTGACGAAGGGAACACCCGCCTCGACCAGTCGACGGGCTACGAGCAGGTTCTGGCCGCGCAAATTCCGGCCATAGCCGTTTTCGGCCCCCGTGGTTTGCCCCGGCTGATATTCGGTGTACACCCCGTACCGTTGGCGGACCTCGGCGGGTTCCTGATCGATCTGCAGGGCCTGACGGACGGCTTCTGATTCCAAGAGGTCGTAAGCGCGGGTGTACAGCGAATCGAGTTCGAGCGCGGGACGTGCGGGGGGGCCGGCCTGGGTTCCCGCTTCGACGACATTCAGCAGATGCTTCCGGTCGGCGATCCGCTGGGGGTTCAGTCCCGCCGGTATGTGCAGCATCTCGGCGTCGTATTGGATCTTCACCGGATCGCCTGTGATGCGGAACGGATCGTACGCCGAGCCGAGGAAGCCACCCCCCTGGCAGGGGACGGGAATGACGTTGTTGAAGACCCAGGGTAATGAGGCGTGGCACACCTTCAGGCCCCGATCACGCCAGAAGTGACTGAGAGTGGCCCCGTAACTGGGAAAGAACTGGGGAATCGGTGCGAATTCTTCGCGGTCCCCCTGGGGAGACTGTCGACCGGTCAGTGTTTCAGTGGAAGCCGAGTCGTGCAGGCGGTTGCCGTGATGCATGCTGCGGATCACGGCGGCCTTGTGCATGATCTGGGCCATGTGCGGCAAGTGCTCGCTGACCTGCAAACCGGGGACCGACGAGGGGATCGGCTGGAACTCACCCCGGACTTCGGCCGGTGCGTCGGGTTTCAGATCATACGTTTCGAGATGACTGGGGCCGCCATAATAGAAGACGACAATGCAGGCTCGAATCGGCTTGCGCAAGAGGGCGTTGGTGGGATTGGCCGGGGCGGCCAGCGCGGGGGACAACCGGGGCAACCAGCCCGCCAGACCTAAACCCAGCGGGCAGGCGATGCCGGCTTTCAGCCAGTCCCGACGGTGCCAGTTCAGCCGTTGTGCCGGCTCACGCTCATTCTGCATCATGATCCATCCAAGTCTGTTGATTCGACCGTTCAGGATAACCGGGGTGGCGGGCAGCGTCCAGAAGAGTTGGCCAATTCGGGCCTGAGGCAAAGCGGGCTTGCACTGGCTGTGACGTCAGGGCGAGGTGGCTTATCGCTGGCGGAATGTTTGGCCGGCGGCTTGCAGTGCCGCCCGAATCGTCTTCAGGGCATTCGGACCGATCCCATGCAGAGTGGCGATCTCGGCTTCACCAAAGCGGGCAATGTCGTCGAGGTTTTTCAAGCCCGCGACGGCGAGGGCCCGTCGGGCCGGTGCGGCCAGTCCAGCGGGGAGCGTGTCTTTCACACTGTCAGCGAGTTTCTGCGCGGCGGCCAGCGCCTGCGGGTTCTTCCGTAAATCGCAGCACGAGGTGGGAGTCTGTGCGGGACGTTTTCGGGCCATGGGGTTCTCCTCGGTTCGGCGTCACGAGCCTATCGGAATCCAGATTTCCATGCCACCCAGACCGGTCGCCGGGTTGAAGGTGGGGGTGCTTTTCTCAAACCAGGGGGCGGGAATGACCGTCAGCCCCGACTGGGGAATCCAGTCTTTCCAGATCGCCATGATCGTGGAGCGGATCCCGGCGATGTGTCCACGATGAGTGAACACGACGTACTTTTGTGGCGGAAGGTCCAGGCGGATGAGCCCCTCGGGCAACGTACCGCTTCCTGACACCTGTACCCCCGACAGATAGTCGAACGTTCCCGAGTCTTCGTCAAAACTCCAGCTCACGCCATACCCGGCTTCGTCGATCTGACCGGGGATGCGTCCCTGGTACTCGCGGAAGCGCTGCCATTGCCCGGGAATTCCCCCGGGGGACTGGCAGTTGTATTTCGCCGACAGGCCGGCCAGATGCAGGGGGCCTGCGGTTTCCAAGCGGGGTTCTTCAAGCTGCGTTTGGGTTGTGGCGTCGAGCACGATGGGTTCCATGAGGGTCAGGTTTTGTAAATGCCGTTGCTGGCGGACTTGTTCGGGAGTGCGTCCAAACTGCTCTTTGAATGCCCGCGAAAAGGCCTCGTGTGAGCCGTAGCCGGTTTCGAGCGCCAACCGCAAAATGTCGTCGGCACCGTCAGCCAGTTGCCGGGCGGCACGACTCAATCTGCGGCCGCGCACGTACCGCATCAGCGACACGCCGAAGCAGGCGGCAAAGGCGCGCGTCAGGTGGTACGGCGACACATGGCACGCCCGGGCGATCTGCTCGAGCGAGATTTCGGCATCGAGTTGATGCTCGACGTACCACAGTGCTTTTTGGACAGGATCCATGTCGTTCTTCCCGATGACGGCCCGATTCTAACGAACCGGGCCGCCGACCGCTTGATCGTTCTTGCGGAGTTGCGCCACAGGTGTGTAATGACCGGTGAGCGGCGGCAGGCACGAATGTCTCGCGATTCCGAGGTACCGGTAACGATTCGGGAAGATGGAGCGGCGCGCAAAAAAATCCCTGGTTCAGCGGACTGAACCAGGGAGGACCTCGGGAACCATGATATCACTGGACCGCCGTCTGCGGTGCAGGCAACTCGATCGCCTCGATCTCGGTCACGAAGCGCTGGGCATCGTTCCCCAGGAACGCGGCGATCACTCCAACCACGGCGTCACTGAAGCCGCCGATGTTCAGGATGTCCGTTCGGTCCGGAGCCTGTGCCGTCGTGTTCGGTTGCAGGTCGATACACACCAACCGGGGGCCGGTGAACTCAGACCCCTGCAACCGCACCTGGTTCTTCACAAACTCCTGCCATTCGGTCAGCACTCCGGTCGAGCCGTTACGGCCGAAACCAAAGTCCTGATCACGGTACACCCAACTCTCGTTGTCGCTGATCAACACACAGCCCGCGAATTTCCGATTGCGGAAATCGCGGTTGGCCTTGGCCAGCGGCAAGGCACAGTCGGTTCCCCCTCCTCCGTAACGAGCCAGTCGATCGGCCAGGCTGAGGATCGCGTCGGACGGATCCAGACGCGCCGCGTAGGCCTGCGTATCGAACGGAATCACTACGCTGTCCGGATTGCGGCGCAGGATGGCCGCCGCGAACAATGCCGCGACATCCACACACCGCATCTTGGTCGTCGCCCCGGCTCGACGCCGTCCCGTGATGGGGGACTGCATCGAACCCGACACGTCGAGTCCAATCACCACCGGACCTGGCAGCTTAGGGACATTCTTGCAGGCGAGCTCGGCAGCCTTCTGTAAGGCCGCTTTGATCTTCTGCGGAATGTCCTCCTGCACGTGCAGGTAGGCCGCCAGAAACTGGTACGGCAGTTCGCGTGCCCGGTGGAGTTCTTTGGCATCCGTCAGGCGGTTGGCCACGTACTCCACCATCTGCGAATCATTGAACACCCCCTGTCGCGCGAGCGTGTTCAGATTCATCCGCAGTGCCGCCGGACCCATGGTCCGCGCGAGTGCCGTCCAGGTCGCCGTTCCACGAGCCGCGTCGGCCAGCAGATCCCACCGGGCGCGCAGCCGCGACAGAATCGCGACCTGGGCATCGGCCGATTCGGCCTCGCGGAACGCGATCAGATCACGCACCTGTTCTGGCAGGTCGGCCGCCGTGGCCGGGGCCCAGCGGGCCTGGTCCTTGTCGGTCAACCAGCCGAACAGGGCCCGACGGGTATTGTCGATGGGCACAGGCCGGGCCAGGCGCAGAATATCGCGCAGGCTCGGATCGCGACCGATCGAGGCCGACAGCAGTTTTTCAACCGAGGCCGTATTCAGCCAGCGCTGAAACGCCCGCTGGAGCGACGACGACAGGCTGTTCCGGCCAAACGCACCGGCACGAATCATCTGAAACAGCGTGCGCAGCAGCCGACCGTTGTCGATTACGCGATCAAACACCCGGTGCATCAGGACCGTATCGCGCGATGCCAGCGCCAGTACGAGCGCGGCCGGCATGTCCTTCATACCCGCCCGTTCGCGGCTGTAGATCGCCAGTTTCGCCAGGAACTCATTGTCGTTCTCCTGGGCGATCAACGCGCGCAGCGTGTTCAGTTGCTCTTCAGCGTCGGCGTAGAACGTGCCGTGGAAACATCCAGTCACGGCGATCTGCGCCAAAGCGTGCCGCGGGGGCAGCGCGTAGGCCAACCCACCGGCCGCGTTGCGAACCGGGGCACGGGTGAAGATGCTCTTTAATCCAGCAAATAACGACTTGTTGGCCATGCTGGCCTCCTCCTTTCGACAACAGGAACTCGACGAAAACCGGTCCGCAGGACTGCCCCGATTCCGAGGGGACTCAGGAGCCCGCGCTTCCCGAAGATCGGACAGAGCAATCTGGCCGGTCTGGCCGTGGGACACGGTGCTGGCAGTCGAATTCGACGCACCGTCAGCAGGTCAATACGCGCTCGACATTCATTCCCCGCAGTGCGCGGCGGAATTTCCGACCCGCAGACAACTGTGGATCGGGCCGGGCGGAGTCCCGCCTGATGGGCCAGGGACTCCGCACCGGCAGGCGAGCGAAGAAACAAAGAACCGACGAAGTGATGGTCAGAGATTACGTGCTCTACCACTGAGCTACGGTCTCCATAAGGTAAGGGAGACCGATGGGATTCGAACCCACGACCACGGATGCTTAAATCATGTACTCCAAACCGGCAGTCGATTCTTGTTTTCGTTGTACGGTCCTCATCAGACCCGCCAGCCCAGCATCTGGTTCGCCCGGTTTTCTGATTTCTTGCCCCGCGGCGAGGGTTGGTACCGCATGCAGGGCGGCAAAATCACCGTCTGATTCTGCCTGCCACCGATTTTTCATTGGCCGAGGCCATGATTGGTTAACAGTCGTCACACGAAACAAAACGGTCGTCAACGGGTGCGTTGCCGTCGGAGACTGTGGTTGGAAGCGATCGAGCCGTAACTGTCGGAGGCGCACCCCGCAGACGTGTTAAGCGATTTGCCGGAAGTTGCCGCGCCGTGGCAACCACCGGAAACGCAATTGAATAGCGTTCGTACCCCGTAGCGTGTGCCGTAGATTGACGTCGCATGGGTGTCGCGTCGGCAAGAATGTTCACAGGGCACCAACCGTCAGGTTTGCGAATTTCAACACCGCCTCGTGGCTCCGACTCTCAGTGCGAACCACTGTTTACGACGATTTCTCGATCTGTCCGGTTTCGCAATTGATCCAGATTTGGTAAAACGTGGGTGGCATCTGACTGAACACGCAGAAGGACTGGCGAAACTGGTTTGTATGGCGATCTGTGTCCCAGGGCCAACTGTGGGCCAAAACGAAAGCGGTCGGACATGAACAACCCCATTTGCATCGCCCGTGATCTGTTTGAAATCGTGCGCGACGAGCACCTCGCACCATTTCTGAAATCGCTGGGCTTTGAGTACGTGCGAAAGAATATCTTCGTGCGATCGGATGGCGACACGATTTGGCAAGTGGCCACGGATTTCGTGCGCGACACCCCTCGGGATCAGGGCCGGATCGACATCAATTTAGGCATAGCGAATCAATCGCTTGGGCAATTCTTGAAAAGCTGTCCGGTCATGGCAACGGTCATTAAAGCTTATCGATCGAAGCCGATCGTGATGGCAGCGATGCTGTCGCTTCTGCGCCCGCGGGAGTACCGCGAGATCTGGATCTACGGCAACAGCGACCCTGCCGTAGTCGCCAAAATGATTCTAGAAGACTTGGAGTTCGTCGGCATCGATTGGTTTGAACGGCACGGTACGATTGAGAAAATCATGGTGACTTGGCAGGCCAAGCGCTCGCGACATCTGTGGGATTCATTTTACCTTGCGGCCGCCTTGTGGCTTCGCGGTGATGAAAAACAGGCGATGAAAATCGTCGAGGACGCACGGGATTACTACGGGCCGTTCGAGAAAAAGAGAGCGATTTTCCCGGATGTCGACGAAGCCGCGCAGTTTTACGATTGGCTCATCCAGCAACCGAGAATTAGAAAAGGCTAACACGCCCGGATTAAGTTGCTTGTTTCGGGGTATCTGTATGCGTCAATCTAATTCGGATGAACCGTTGAATCTGAATCTATTCCGACAGTCAGTCGGATTTCTGCTTCGGGCAGGCGCAGCCGTTGAACCGCCCATGCGAGTCGCGCCAGACGACGAGTACGGGGACACAGCGCTTTTAACGGTCAGGGTTCCAAAACTGGGCGCGATGTATCTTCGGCGACGATGATTTCTCCACTTGAGCTTCTGCACAATCCCTGCAGGATTGAGACGCAGGGTTGGGGCAAATCCCCTGGGTCGCCGACGTAACGTCGGCAACCCCGGTCTGCGCTGCGTAACGCCTGCGGCGCAGGTGTCGGTCAGGGCGATCCGGGGCTGGTCCAGGACAGCATGCCCCGGCCTCGGCGGACACGGAAAACGCCAGCCGCCTCAAACAGCAACGGGCCACCCGCTCCCTCTTCCTCCCCCCCACCCTCTCCATGGGGCCTCGTCCCGGCCGGGAACCGGGGACAAGTCGCACAGGCAGCCGGGATGGGCGGCATTTTGCTGCGGGTGTCTCGCCCGCATTGGGATCGGTGAGGCACCGGCACTGCAAAATGGCGGTGGGGGCGATTTGGGGAAATCTGGGCCCTC
>JAFEBR010001037.1 GCA_018242565.1 Planctomycetota bacterium
CTCGCAACCGCGTTGTGATCCAGCGCAACCCCCGCTCGGGGACCGGGGCCGGGCGACACGAGTTGCTGGAACTGGTTCGGGACCTCAGGCGACTGGGCTATCGCCCGCGGATGTTTAAAAATCGCGATCGCATGGAAGCCTGGCTGGCCCAACCCCAGATCCAGGCTCAGATTTGCTGCGTCGTTGCGGCCGGAGGCGATGGCACTGTTTCTGACGTGCTCAATCGTTATCCGGGCTTGCCCCTGGGAATTCTGCCGCTGGGAACCGAAAACCTGGCCGCCCGGTATCTGGGACTGACCCGCTCGGGCCGTGACTTGGCCCGAGTCATCGCGGGGGGACAGACCCGCATCCTGGACCTGTGTCAGATCAGTTCCCGTCGATTTGTGTTGATGGCCAGCGTCGGTTTTGACGCCGATGTCATTTCCCGACTGCATACGACCCGCACGGGAAACATTTCGCGAGTCAGTTATGTCCAACCAATTCTCGAATCGGTGCGTAAGTATGGCTATCCGGAAGTCCGCCTCTGGATCGATGATGCGCCCGAACCGTGGCGTTGCAAGATGGCGGTCATTGTTAACGTGCCCATCTATGCGTTGGGGCTGAATGTCGCCCGGGGCGCGACGGGTGACGATGCCCTGCTCGATATCCGGTTGTTTCTGCGCGGGTCGGCTTTTCAAATGGTGCGGTATTTATGTAATGTGGCCCTCGGCACTCACGAACAGTTGCCCGACGTGCAGTCGGTGCGCGGCCGCCGCGTCCGCATCGAAGCCGATGTTCCTGTACCGATTCAGGTCGATGGAGACTCGGCCGGCTGGACTCCTGCGGAAATCAGCGTCCTGCCGTCGGCACTCGAAGTGTATGTACCCGCCACGGATGCCCGCGCGAGACCTGCAACATGCCTGACAATCCAGTAAAAATCGGCCCCTACCAGTGCGGTGCGGGCCATCCCCTGCTGTTCATTGCCGGGCCGTGCGTCATCGAATCGGAACAGCTCATTCTCGAAGTCGGCAAGCGTCTGGCCGACCTGGCGGCAACTCATCAACTGCAACTGGTTTTCAAATCGAGTTTCGACAAAGCCAACCGCACGAGTGTCGACAGTTATCGCGGCCCCGGCCTTGAAGCGGGCCTCGAAATCCTGGCGAAAGTCAAAGCCGCCACCGGCCTGCCCGTGCTGACCGATGTCCATGAACCGCATCAGGCCGAACCGGCGGCCCAGGTCTGCGAAATTCTGCAGGTCCCCGCATTTCTTGCCCGGCAGACCGACCTCGTCCACGCGGTCGCGGCCGCCACCGGAAAAGCCGGCGGCACGGTCAACGTCAAGAAACCGCAGTTTATGGCCCCCGAAGACATGGCCCATGTCGTGCAGAAATGCGAGCACTATGGGAATCGCCGGGTCCTGCTCACCGAACGGGGCACGACCTTCGGCTACGGACGGTTGATCAACGACATGCGTGCCATCCCCACAATGCAGGGACTGGGCACGCCCGTCATCTTCGATGCCACACACAGCGTGCAACTCCCCGGCGGCCACAAAACCGGTGGCCAGCGAGAAATGGTGTCGTTCCTGGCCCAGGCCGCCGTGGCCTGTGGTTGCGACGGCATCTTCTTTGAAACCCATCCCAACCCGAACCAGGCGCTCAGCGACGGCCCGAATATGATTCCGCTCGCCGAGTTGCCCGCACTGATTCGCAAACTCCTCCGCCTGCGAGCCGCGCTCGTAGCCCCGGATGACGCCTAATCCCGAGAAAGTCCCGAGGCCTTGATGCGACCTTGTTTTTCGTTGCCGCTGCGTTCGAGTTCAGACAATGACCCTGCGATCAACCGACGCTGGTGGCCAGCGCTCGG
Organism: Planctomycetota bacterium; assembly: GCA_018242565.1. Taxonomy (GTDB): domain Bacteria; phylum Planctomycetota; class Planctomycetia; order Planctomycetales; family Planctomycetaceae; genus JACQFH01. The sequence goes on from JAFEBR010001037.1 coordinate 1,846, forward strand.
ACTCATGATCTGCCTGGCCTGCGTCGGATGTCCTGGCGATCCTCCGGCGACATCGACCAACGAAAACCCCAAGTCGGCCAGTGACGACAACGGCAAAACCAAAGAGAACCCGTGCGATGGGACCATGTCCACCATCGACGATGTGTTCGATCTGTCTCGTCTCGGTCGCACCACCACGGTCGCTGACGGCGTGCAGCGGTTGAACGACTGGCAGCGCAGCTGCGCTCCGTCAGATATCGCCTCGAATCTGACGCCTGAACTCGAAAAACTGCTGACGCCAGCCCAACTCGAGTACATTCAAGACAATCGCTTCTCGCTCCGTGACGGCGAACACCTGCGCGATTGCCTGCTCGACAAGGCTCTGGCCAGCCATGCGGCCGGTTCAGGGGTCTCCGAAATTGACCGCGTCACACTGCTGTTTGGGTACGTGATCCGTTCGCTGGGACTGGTTGCCCGGCCCATCGAAAACCTGCCGCTGGCCCCGTTTGAAGTCTACCTGTTCGGCAAAGGGACGGTCGCCGACCGTGCGTGGCTGTTCACCAACATTCTCCGCCAGTTGCGGATCGATGCCGTCCTCGTCACGCCCCATGTGGCGGAAGATCAACGCGGAACGGCCCAGGCCGCCCCCTATCTGATTGGCGTGCTGCTCGAAGGCCAGATTTATCTGTTTGACCCGCAGGCCGGAATTCCGATTCCCGCGCCGGGCGGCGACGCAAAATCGGCGACGCCGCGGGCCGCGACACTGGCCCAGGCCACGGCCGATCCGGCCGTCCTCAAGCAACTCGACATCAGTGCCGACAAACCGTATCCCCTGACCGCCGAGAATCTGAAACAGCCCGACCTGCTGCTGGTATCTGACGCTGCGTTCTGGAGCACGCGCATCCGCGGCTTGCAGCGGCAGTTTGTGGGCCAGCGAGCGATGGTGATTGCTGATCCGCTGGGTGACGAGGGGCCCGAGACTCCGGGACTGATCAGCCGGGTCCGACAGGCCACGGGCGAATTCTGGAATGACAGCCGTGTCCGGATCTGGGAGTTCCCCGAACAGCGTCTCATTGCGCACACCGCGATGAGCGGCGATCAACTCGAAATCCTGGACGGTCAACTGCTCCCCTTCGGAGCCTATAAGACGATTGTCAGCGGCCCGGGAGGGGTCCAGGGACTGGCTGATGTCGAACAACAGGAAGATCGGGCCGGCGATCGGAAATACCACCCGGGCGTGACGATGATTACCCGCACAACCAGTGGTGCCCAGATGCGGGCCCGGATGGATCAGTTGCAGGGAAACCTCTCGCAGGCCATTCGCGAGTATCTCGAAATCCGCGATAAATGCCGTGAAGTCCTGCACGTCAATACCCCGGTCATCGAACGCTTCCGCCACATCCGCGCTTCGGAAGACGCCATCTTCTGGACCGGACTCTGTCAGTTCCAGCAGGGTGAAACCCGGGCGGCGATCAATTCGCTGCAACTTTATCGCAAGCGCAGCGATGCCAAGAATTGGCAGCATGAGTGCCAGTACGTGCTGGCCCTGAGCCTGGCGACAGATGGTCACTACAAAGAAGCCGCCGCCGAGTTGCAGGCGGCCGACCCCGACAGTCCCGAACAATTTGGCTACCAATACCTGATTCGCCGCTGGAAGGCCGCTGTGCCGGCCCAGTAACCGGGTCTCGTCATACAGCCTCAGCGCCACCCAGAACACGTACCGTCGAGGTCCGCAGGGGCCTCGACGGGCGGGTGGCCCCTCGGCAGGCGCTCCCGGTGGTTCCAGGGTTTATCGAGTCCGGCACGCCTCGCCCTTGTTCATGCATCCGCTTCTGCAACACCTGAACGGCCGACTGCACGGATTGCCCCGCGCCACCCGCGTGCTGGCCGCCGTCTCGGGAGGCGCCGACAGCATGGCCCTGCTGCGGGGCCTGCTCGAATTGCCCGTTGCGAGCGCGTTCCCCGTGCACGTCGCCCACCTCGATCACCAGCTTCGAGGTGTCGCCTCAACCGCTGACGCCGACTGGCTCAAAGCCACCTGCCACAGCCTGGGTGTGCCGATCACCATCGGCCGCATCGATGTCGCCTCCGCGGCGACCGCCACGGGCGATGGCATCGAAGCCGCCGCCCGCCAGGCCCGTTACACCTTTCTCGAAGAAACGGCCCGCGGCGCGGGGTGTTCTGTCATCGCTCTGGCCCATACCGCCGACGACCAGGCTGAAACGATTCTGCACCACATTCTGCGCGGTACAGGACTGGCCGGCCTGCGCGGCATTCCCCCTGAACGGGAACTGGCCCCCGGCATCCGCCTGATGCGGCCGCTGCTCGATCTCAGTCGGCAGCAGGTGCTCGACTTTCTGCAAACGTTGGGTCAGACGTTTCGCGAAGACGAGTCGAATCACGACGACGTGTACACGCGCAATCGGATCCGACTCCAATTGCTGCCGGCTCTCGCTCGCGATTACAACCCACAGATCGCCGAGTCCCTGCGGCGTCTCGGCCTGCAGGCTGCCGAGGCCCAGCAGACGCTGGAGTATCTAGCCGAGTCACAACTCGACCGGGTACTCGAGTCCGCAACGCCGCACCAGTGCGAACTGAAATGGCAACCGCTGACTGCGGTGCCCCGGCACCTGCTGCGAGAACTGTTCGCCGCGCTGTGGCGGCGTCAGCACTGGCCCCGCCAGCAGATGGGTTTTGCCCAATGGGATGAACTGGCCGAGCTGACAGTGCACGGCGGCACGACCACCCTGCCCGGCCGCATTTCCGTCCGCCGCGAAGGCCGCCTGCTGACCCTGCACCGCCCCCCGGCCACCCACACCGCGAACCCCCCGCTTTGAACGGGGGGGGGCCACCGGGGGCGTAATCGCACGTCTCAGCGCCCTCCCAACCATCACACGCCAGCGAGCCGCCCGGGTTTATCCCGGCGGTTTCCGCGTGCCTTCCCAACACCGGATGAATCCGCCGATCACCTCGGCCCCCAACCCGGTCCCTGCCAGACCGCACCGCGTGTCGCCAGCGACAGGCACGAACGACGCGCCCACCGCCGGAAGATGAATTTGTCCGTCTGAGCCGTTTCACCACTCCGCGCTGATACCGCCGGGTGCATCCCCAACACCGGATGAATCCGCCGATCGACTTTGCCCAAGAGCCTTGGCAGACCGCACTGTCCCAGCAAGTCCCGTGAGCGACAGGCACACGTGACGCGCCCCTCGGGCAGGGGATGAATCTGCCTCTCAGACCCGATTCACCATTCCGCGCTGATACCGCCGGGATAAACCCGACGGCTCGCTAAGGTCTCATCCGCCCGGCCAGTCACAGCTCATGTCAACCGCTTCTTACGGAACGCGCCCCCGCACGTCACCGCCCCTGTGCCACCCACATCGCGAATCCCCCCCTAGCGAAGGGGGGGCCACCGGGGGGGGGTAAACGCACGTCTCTGCGCCCTCCGAACATTTAAAGCCAGCGAGCTACCGGGTTCATCCCGGTGGTATCCGCATGCCTCCCCAACACCGGATCAATCCGCTGTTCGACTTTGCCCAAGCTCCCGTCCAGCCCGCGTCCCGCCAGCGACAGGCACGAACGACGCCCCCACCGCCGGAAGATGAATTTGTCCGTCTGAGCCGATTCACCACTCCGCGCTGATACCGCCGGGATAAACCCGACGGCTCGCTAAGGTCAAATCTCTCGGGCAAGTCACAGCGCACGTCAACCGCTTCTTACGGAACGCAACACCACACGTCTCACCGCCTCGCTCGACTTCCCAAACCGTCAACTCTCCGAATCCGACAAAGGCCGAATCGTGCACGTCACCGATTCGGGATCGAAGTGCAACTCGACCGTATTGGTCTCCAGTTGCTGCAGCACGCTGCAGATCCGCTGTTCGACGCCGGAATTGTCGGTCCCGTCGCGGGTCACAAATTCTTCGACCACCGCCCGCAAGACCGCGGACGACAGTTGCTGATGAGGGATGCGCATAGCGTCTTGGGGGATGCGGAACCTGAACGTACCTGCGGTGCCGCGTCCGCCAGGTGTCGCATCCGTTGACACACCATCCGACGCCTCGCACTACCGCGGGGTCACGCCTCGCGAATTCGTCGCACGTGCCCCCGGGAATCGACCGTTGCGGTCGCGAACCAGCCTCTCAACTCAATTTCGGCTGATTCTTCGCGTTCTTGGCTTTCGACTTTTGGGCCTGCTGCTCGGCCTTTTGCTTCTGGCTCTTTTCCTTATCCTTTTTGCCGCCCTTGTCTCCCATAGCACAACCCCTTCCGGTTGATGGGCAGTCGTCATGCGGTAGTGTCCGCAGTTACGACAGGTTGATTGTCACCGCCCAGTCCGGGAAAGTCCAGTCGCGCTGTCCGAGATTCACAAATCCCCTACCGCGTGGCCAGTTCCAACGTGTCACCGCCTGCCCCACAACCTGCCCTTCTCACCCACCTCACCCCGGCATCTTGCGAGTTTCCGGCTTAGCCAGTGGATGCTGATCGCGACGTCCCTCGGCGACCACAGCCACCCACTCTGACAGTCGCCGTCCCAGCAGTCGGCAGGCCGCCTGCACATCCTCTTCCCTTGGCTCACGGGTCGCGATGGCGCCGTAATGGCAAGTCGTCAGTTTGCCGGCGTAGTCGGTGACGCCGAACACGAGAAAGCCGAAATTCATGAGCACCATCTGCAACGACTGGCAGGCGATCTCGGCGCCGCCTCCCCAGCCACCACTCGACGAGAAGGCACAGGCGACTTTGCCATCCACCTTGCCCCAGGAGTTGAACATGGTTTCGTCCCAGAAGCGCTTCATCTTCCAGGACAAGACCCCCATGTTGGTCGGACTGCCGACCGCCAGCCCATCGCACCAGACCACATCCTCTGCGGTCGCCTGATCCAGATCCCTGAGCCGTACTTCCGTAGCGGGAATTTCCCCGGCCCCATCCGCCACCAACCGTGCCATCGCGGCCGTATTTCCACTGCCCGAGTGGTAGAGCACGAGCACCTTTCCCATGAAATCTCCTCTCACATTTTGGAATCCAATCAACCCAGCGTTGCAGGATACGACAACCACTGAAAGATCGAAAGCAGTGCGAGGCGATTCCTGCGGCCGTCTGCCCATCGATGCTGCGGCCGGCCACACAGACTTGGGTGACCCGGCTTTGCCCAGCCCCGGGGTTGTGCAGCAGAGGTTTGAGTTACGAGGCCTTTTCGCCGTACGGCTCCATATGCACCAGGATCAGCCCTGCTCCCGGCAGTGATTGTCGAATCGCCGCCTTGACCTGTCCCCCCAGGGCGTGCGATTCCGACAACGGCATCGCGGGCGCGGCTTGCACGTGAATCGCGATGTGATAGGTCATCCCCGAGCGACGCACGAACAGCTTCTCAATCGCCAGCACATTCGGAACCGCCTCGGCGACCTGTCGCACGCCCGCCACCACGTCTTGACCAGCCGTGGCGTCCATCAAATCGCGGATCGCCGTTCGCAGAATGGCCGCACCGTTGAAGGCAATCACAGCCGCCGCCACGAGCGCGGCCCAGTCATCCGCCGGTTCCCAGCCGGGCCCACCCCACCAGGCAATCGAAATGCCCACAAACGCCGCCGTCGAGGTCACGGCGTCGCTCAGGTGATGCCAGGCGTCGGCCTGCACCGCCATACTGCCGATCTCGGCCCCCACCGCCTGAACCCGGCGGGAAATCAACCATTTCAAAACGACGACGGTCGCCAGCACGGCCAGCGTCCAGGGCTCGGGCAGGTGGTGCGGCGTCAGAATCTCGCGCACGGCTTCAATGGCAATGCCGATCGCCACCCCCAGCAACATCAGCGCCACGGCCGCCGTGGCCAGGGTCTCGGCTCGCCCGAAGCCGAACGGATAGTCGTCCGTCGGATCTCGTCGGGCGATCTGCAGGCCCCCCAGCACGAACAGTGATGAGAAGATATCGGTACCCGACTCGACGGCATCTGCAATCAGCGCGTACGAATTCCCCAGCACTCCCGCCAGCAGTTTGATGACTGCCAGGGCCGCATTGAGCAGAATTCCGAGTTGAGCCGCGCGGATTCCTTTCACCGAAAGATCTGGCATTTCCCCAGATTATCACAGCCGCCCCGTGCCGACCAATCTGACCCTGCGACCTGTCGCCCCACTTTAGAAATGTCACAGCGCCCAGCGGCAGGGCCACCTCTTTCGAAGGCAGGACCACAGGCGGGGGCACCCGCACGTCTCTGTGCCCCCGCACATTGAACGCCAGCGAACCGTCGGATTGATCCCGGCTTCCACCGGCACAATGGATGTGCGCTGCATCCCCCGGAATCCCGACCTTGGTCCCCGCACGCTGAATCGCATGTGCTGCCCGATGTGCGGTGTCGCCGTACGTTTCCGGCGATCTTCCACCCAGCTCGCATCTCCGCCCTA
>JAFEBR010001038.1 GCA_018242565.1 Planctomycetota bacterium
GCCTCAGTTAAGAACCACCTCAGTCACGGCTGTTATCGCCGCCGTGGTCTGAAGCATCCTGGCCCATTCACGTTCGTAGGCGTGCACGAAAAATGCGATCAGGAGCAGAAGGGGAACCGCGGTTTACGCGGATTTCACGGATGCTTTTTTTGAGAACCGTGAGCAAGGGCCAAATGGAATGTTGTCGGGCGAAAAGGTTTGGCGGCGGGATCTGCAGTGATGGACCGTTACGGCCAGTAAGCAGGCAACACGCTCCGGCGTTCCGGCCGTATTTTTTATCCGCGAAATCCGCGTGATCCGCGGTTCTCTTTCGTCGGCACGCCGGCCACCTTAAAGAGCGGTTCTCGAAGGCGGAGAACAACACGGGTAGGCGGCATCTATGCCGGTTGTCTTACGCTGACAAGCTGGCAACTGACCCCACGACCGCAATTTCGTTGGCGGGGGATATTTTATCGGCGCCGTGTGTGCACAGACCTAACGGTTCTTTGTCTTGCCGGTGCCAGTCAAATCGCAGGAGTCGCGCACACGGCGACATCGACACCCTGAACCGACGCGAGGGACTGAATGACGCATCATTCACTGACTTCCCGCCGCAAGCGTTCGATGGCCTGGGCCTCGAGTTGTCGGACGCGTTCCGCGCAGATTCCGAGCCGACGCCCGATGGCGATCCGCGTGTGCGGCTCATGCGGTGGTTCCAGGCCGAATCGCCAGATCAGCACCTGCTGTTCACGTTCATTGAGAACCTGTTTAATCGCCGTCGCCAGTGCCGACGAACGCATGGAGGCGATCAACTGGGTTGATCCGTCGGTCCTCTGATCGGGTTGATCGCGAAGGAAAGTATCTTTCGCCAGCGACAGGCGGCTCCACTGCTGCAGTCGGCGGTATGATCGGCGCAGCAATTCACGTCGGATCACATGGGTCGCATAAGTAATGAACCGGAAACCGCGAGAGAAATCAAATTTGTCAATCGCCCGCAACAACAGCAGGTTCGCATCCCCCAGGAGTTCTTCGAACGGATAATGATGGCTCGTCAGCCGACGGGCGATCGACACGACAATTCGCAAATTGGCTTCAGCCAGTCGATCGCGGACGTAACGCGCCTGCTCCAGCAGTTCTTCGACCTCCTCCAGTTCACGCCGCGTCGCCAAACGCGGGCTCAGGAGACGCGACTTTTCGTAGGCCAGGCATTTCAGCAGGTTCATTCGCTGAAAGAGTTCGATTTGCCTGTCATTCTGGAACGGAGCGATCGAACAGACTGTGGCAAAATAGCCGGAAGCCGAGCGCGCCGCGGAACTGCCGATGGCGATCGGCGGCAACTGCGAATCGAGAATCGTCTGTACCGTGTTCGAATCGTAAAATGACGGATGGTCAATGAAAGAAATCTGCGGCGCCACGGATCTGGCCGAGCGCCTGCGGGCAAATGGGCGCTGCGGAGCTGCCAGTATGTCGCCCGGAATGTCCGGCATCTCCATCACCGCGACATTCAGTGCGGCGACAGGGGGGCCATTGGAGACGAGCGCAGACAGGGGGCGGGTAATCATTCGGCACGAGCTCATGATGGGCAGTTCAATGGCGAAGTCTGCGAATGCACGCGTGCCGCATCATACGACGAATTTCGCGTTGCCGGAGAGCAAGGCACATCCACAGCGTGTGCCTGGTCTGTGTCATTAGTGGCACCATTCTGCGCCTGGCAAGTTCGGGAATGCAAGCGAATTCGTACAATTTCGACACGGGTCTGGCAGATTGAATACTACAAGAAATTCTGGTGAAAAAATGGTGAGTTTTGATGCACGCGCGACCATGCCACCCACACACCTGTTGGTGACGCCATTGCCGCGACTCACTCCTTAAGGAACCAGGAATCCTCACGCGCTCGGGACTCTGGGGTTCTCGTGCATGATTGAACAAATCGGCAGGCCAATGACATGTGCGACTGTCTCGATTTCGGAGCTAGCCACGCACCGGGCCAATGTCGAAGCACGTGTTGACGTCTCTCGCCAGAGCGGTCAGGCACTCAACCGAACACGTAATTGAATTTGAACTTGCGATTTTCTCGAAGTCCCGGTCTCTGGCACTCGATTCCAATACTGCTGAGCCGCGCATGCGGGCGGACACAGACGTCGGCGAAGACACTTTGAACCGACAATCCTGAAAAGACGCTGTGTCTGCGTGCGCAATCGAAGGGGTCCGATCGTCAGACCGAGCACGCCGGAAGAGATTAACCACTCGAACATCGCGATTTCGGCGGCGGTTACGTTATGGCAGCGAAATGCTTGATCCGATCACTCTGGCGTTACGTTTTTCAAGTCAAGCCGAAAGACCGCCAGCTGTGAAAACGAGGTCTAATGAAATCCGTTCCCCCGCAAAAGTGGGGCATAACTGGTGGTTAAAGTCATGTCAGTTGAAATGTAATCATCCATGCAATGCCGGAGTTTGAATTCCGATGCCCGAATCCACCTGCTCCCAATGCCACGTCGTGATTGAGCCTGTATTCAATGTGTCCACGGAACGAACGGAGTGTCCGTCGTGTGCCGCGGATTTATCAGCAACGGAATTGTCCGCACCGGCCGATGAGTCCCAGTTGCCGGACGCCGAAACGGCCCGCGATACGGATGGCGGCCACGTTTCAAACATGCTTCCGCCGCTGCCGGAAAGAAGCGTAATCAGCGTCGTGGAGGCAAGCGAGGATCGGATGGTCTTTTGTATTACCGGTAACCCGAAATCGGTAATCATTCTCGGCTGTTTCGTGATGGCTTTTTATATGTTCGTCTTGCTGATCATGACCGATCTGTTCGGCGTGTTGACGCAAGGCAGTCCGTTCGTCGCTCCGCCAGTTCCTGTGCTGCTGTTTGGGTTGTTTGTGATTGCGGAACGCACCATTGCCTGGGTGCGCGAAAAATTCTCACGAACTGTCTTGTTCGTCGAAAAGGACCGGGTCGTGCTGCAGAAAAATCTGTTCAATCTAAAAAAAGAGGTGGAGACTCGGCTGAGCCCGACCGCACGCGCCGCATTGGTCGAGGGCAATTCTGAAAACGATGTGACGGAGTTTCTGATCGAAATTCCCGGAACGCCCCAGAAATTCCGGTTCGGAAAATCGCTCGCCGAGACGGAGAAAGAATGGCTGGCGGACCGGATCAATGAATTCTTGTCTTCCCTCTCGGAGACTTCCGAGTCCGACGCAAGTCGCAACGACTTCCCGCGGGAAGATTCTGAAGCCCCGCAGGATTTGGCGGATTTCAGCCGGATATCCGAGGAAGATCAACCTGTTACGTCCCCCAAGGCCGGGCCTTCGTACCTGAACGCCAGTGATCAACGCTGCGACAGGACGATCCAAATCGAACGAGACACCTCGGAGTTGCTGCAATTCCGGATGCCCATGTGTTCGTCGTCAATCGGCACATGGGTGACGTTTGGGTTCTGCCTGGTGTTCTGTTGTCTCTGGTGTCTCCCATTGTTCAGGGATTTGGATCTTGGCAATCCAGCGCCGGCAGTCATGTCGCAAGTCGTCGAAATCGTGATGTCGACGCCTGTGTTCCATTGGATGGGCGTGCTGTTGCCCCTCGGCATCGGATCGGCGATTTCATTTGGCACATTAACCGTGACGCTCGATCGCGATTCACTTTCGTGCCGCTGGTCCATCGGGTGTTGGGGGTGGACGCAATCTATGCCCACCGGTGATATTACCCGCGTTTCCGTGAACGACGGAAAGACCCGGACAGATGGGGGCACATGCATTCACAAGACCGACCAACAACACGAGCGAATCTGTAAGGCTTGGTCCGGGGATCGAGAACTGTACCTCACATCGTCCTACGATGTTCGCACCAATCAGCAAGTGGAGTCGCTGGTCCGCGCAAAACTGCGGGATTTCGGCATGCAAATGCCCGAATCGTGATTCTGCTGATTTCAGGACGCTGGCAGCTCTGGGCACCGTAGGTTCGTTTGTTAGCACTTCACGGGGAACAGGCCCGCCTGGTGCCAATTTCGGGCGCGCAGCCTGCCCCTGCCGAGTGAGATGGACGAGTCTGCAGCGGATCGACAACACCCGCGAATGACCGGCAGATCGATGGAAATCACTCACACGAGGTATATTCACGTAATCTTCAATGTTTCTCAATGATGGTTACACAATTTCCATTATCATCTGGCAGTCTCGTGGCAAAGTCAGCCATGTGTGTGAATTGGGTACTTGGGGGCGGGGATGCGGTCAACTGGGACGACGTCATTGTTGCTGTTGTGCGCCTGCTTTGCCTTCATCGCCGGATGTGGCTCAAGTCCAGAGCCCCTGGTGGTTGTTCGTGGAATGGTGCTGGTGAATGGGCAGCCGGCGGCGGGGGCGCGAGTGACATTCCACCCCGCAGAGGGTGGGAAGCCCGTCTTTGAGCCCGCCAAGACCGTCGCTGCGGGTAAGATCACGCCTCCGGAACTGTCGCTCATGCCTTGGGCGATTGCCGAGGCCGATGGCTCGTTCGAGGTGACCACCTTCGAGCCCTATGACGGGATTCCCGCCGGAGACTATCTGGTTACTGTTTCCTGGGCACCTCAGATATCAGGGGGCAGCGAGCCCGAAGAAGGGCCCGATCGACTTCCGCCCCGCTTTCAGGATCCCAAGACGTCTGGTTTAAGCGTGACTGTGGAACCGGGTGAAACCGAGTTGCCCCCTTTGAAGATCGAGGTTCCGAATAATTCGGATAATGAATAATGCGCTCGGCACGGCCGGCAGATGCAGAGGCTGGACGTCGGCGGGCTGGGAATAAGGTTTTTAATTGTTTCTATCCGTTGTTTTTTTAAAGAGGGGATGCAGTA
>JAFEBR010000103.1 GCA_018242565.1 Planctomycetota bacterium
ACAAAATCGCACACGCGTCTTGTCGCGTACTGAGGACCGCCTCCACATGGACCAGCCGACAGCCGGCATACAGCGTGACACACAGGTCTCCGGCAAACGAACCCGCCGAGAGCGCACTGATCCGGATTGTGGTACGTCGACCGTGGCTTGAAACTCGGACCCGCTCTTTGTCGAGCCGGGCCAGAAACGTCTCATGGGCCCGTGTCGGAGGATTGTCGAAAAAGACGTTCCAGCCCTGGGCCGACAAATCGCGGCTCCCCACTGTCAGCCAGGTGACAGGCTGAATATCTCGTACCAAAGCGGCCGACGCCGCATCCAATGCAGCGGCAATACCCAGTTCGGCGATCAGGGGGCGCTGCGGATGCAGTTCCAGAATCAAAACCCCGGTTTCGTGCTCAGCGAGAGGCCAGCGAGCTTCCAGCCGCGTTCCCTGCTGCCGGACAGAAATTCCTGACGCCGGATCGAATTCTGTCAGGTCCACGGGAACATCGGCCCATCCCACAGGCGGTGTTGCGAACAGGCCGACGGCCACGGCCAACAACAGGCTCAACCTCATTCGACCGGGTTTCGGATCGGATTCCATCACAACCCCTCTGAGCGCGGCGGTTCGTTTTCTGGAATAATCGCAGACCTTTCGTGCCGGGGCCAGATTGGCGCACAGGCCACCGACGTACCGTCGGCGGCACGAATTCTAACAGGTGGGCTCCACTCGCCAACACTGTCGTGCAGCCAGTGCGGTGTCCTCGACATCAGCCCGCGAAAAACCTGGTGATGAATCGGTCTTGCCGCAATCGCCAAAACCGGGTATCAGGCGTACCTCTCAAACTCGATTCTTCAGCCCTTCTCGTCTCTTTGATCTCAGGTTCTTCTCCCGCACCCCAGCCTTGGGGCACCGCTCGCAGTCCGTATGCTGCCACCCGTTTCATTGACAACTGTGCTGCGTGCGTCCTTGCGGACGGGTTGTCTGGCATTGCTGGTCATGACCGTCGGTTGTGGCACGATGACCAACATGCACAAATCGACCCGGGGCGTGGCCCCAGAGCCCTTTGGCGGGTTGGCAACCGATTTTGAAGCGATCGGCAATGGAGACCTGCTCGGCATGATCGACATTCCCGGTTCGCTCGTGGGCGATCTCGTCACTCTTCCGGAAGTGATGCGCGCGAATCAGGTCGAGAAACGACTCGATGCCGCCCCCAGCGAGGGAAGTCGCCGCAGTCAGACACCTCCGGCCGATCCCCTTCCAGATGACCCATTGAGCCGGCGGAATTAGTCCCGCCGAATGCTTAATCCCACCACCAGCTGGTTGGGTCCGCACGCCGCACATTCTGTTCTCGACGACCGCCCAGTTTGCCATCGCGGTCGGTCTGCCGACGACTCGCCTCGAGCGCCAGGCTGGGACGAATGCCCACGCCGCCGGCAGGAACCAGCAGGCGATTGTCTTTCCAGAAAGCGGTCACGGCACAGGGCACATATTTAGGCGTCGGCAGCGTCTCGACCGGCCAACGCTTTTCGTCGGCGAAAACCCCGGGGCGCCAACCTGCCTGGTCGTATGCGTTTTGCTCCCGCAGGAAGGCGGCGATCACCACCAGATCAATCATGTTGCGAAGTTGTGCAAACACCGGAACTCGGGCCGCAATGCCCGCATATTCCCTGGTAAACGACGTTGTGAACTTCTGGCTGGCTTTATTGAGCGTTTTACCAGATGCCGTAAGCCGACCGTCTGGCCCCAGCAGCATGTCTTCATCGAGCAGTTGGACCCCTTCTCCCAGGAGTTCCATGGCCAATCTGTCGGAAGTGACTTTCACACAGTCGTAATGGGGTGTGAACCACCACCGTTGCAGGGTCGCCGCGCGGGGCGAATCGAGCGCGGCGATAAAGGTCACCATCTTCACCGGCGGGGCTTCGACGCCGATCCCGATTAACTTCATGCGATAGTCGGCCTCAATCAAGACCTGGGCCAGATGGGTCTTGTCTGAGACGCCGAAGACCCGCACCTGAGACAGGCCCAGACTCTCACGCATCCCCTCGGCAATCTGCAGGGCGACAGCCCCACGCTGGTCATCGGCGATCTCTCGCGGAATCGTTTTTTGAAACTGGGCGAGCCGTTTCAGACCTTCGGGACGAGGGTCAATGGAACAGCCCAGGTACACCGGGCCACGCTGTTCTGGCGGAAAGGCCCGCAGCGCAACGGCGAGGTCGGCGAGCAATAGAACGGGCCGACCCGTCGTCAAACCAAGGGAGCGTCCCGAGAGATCATCCACCCAGCCTTCCGCCGGGCCGGCAATCACGATGTCTTGCTCTTCGGGGTAAAGAAAGACATATTTTGCCCGCTGCAGGCCAGCCAGATGCATCATCACATCATCGGGTTGACGACCGGATGACAATTCTCTGGCCAATGCCCGTTCTAATTGGACAAGCGAGATTTTTCGCAGTTCGGACCAGCGTCCGACTTCCGCCGGCTGCCCGCGTCGGGCCTCGGCCAGCCGTTGCGCCCTTAATTTTCCGGTGGGGTCGGCAAAAGTCCTGGTTGATAAGACACCGTCGGCATCAATCGAAATACCAAAGGTCGGGGTCTGCACCGACACTTGCTGAGCCCGCGCCACGCCAGAGTTTCCGCGGGGCAGGGGCCCCGTGCTCAGCACGACCAGCAACAGCCAGCACAAAAGTATCGGGCAGCGCTTCATGGAAAGACTTTGCGAGGACGGTGAGCAGCAGCCACAGTGAAATGAAAACTCTTTTTGCGGCTGTCGACGGCTGCCAGTTCGTTTCTCATGCGTATCTCTCTTTTCGTGGTGCAGCAACTTCACGATGGTCTGTTACGGAGCAGGCTTCTGCGGCGCCGACGACTCATCAGGTTCGCGTTCTGGTGCGATCTGCTGCAGCAACTCGCGCACCAGTTTTTCAGCGGCCTCCAGTTTGCCCGCCTGCAGCAGCGGTCCGACACGTTCCATGACGTTTTGAATTGGCCGAATATCCTGTCCCTGCTTATGGCGTTCCTGCGCAATGCGCTCTACACGCTGAATTCTGGCGACCAGTTCGGGGGATGGCCCGCCAGGCCGACGTGACATTGCCGGCCGCGGGCCGGGTTCTTTGAGTTGCAGTCGGGCCGTTTCGTACCGCCGCCGCATAAAGAGCTTCATTGAGGCCACAATGTCGTCGTAATTTCGGTCTCCCGGATTGGTGATGCGACGAGGGGGAAATGGATCCGAGGCCAGATCGTCCTTGATCAACGCGTACCAGGCATCCAGCCGTGCGGAGAGACGGTTCGGCTCAAAGTACTTTTCCAACACGGCCCGTGCGGTACTGCGGTATTTTGCGAGAATGACGGAGTCCGCCACGATGCGGTCGAGCAGCGGATTCGGCAATTGCCCCGCCGCTGGCCAGCCCGCGTGCCAATCGTCCAGCACTCGAATCTGACCGAACGCGACTTCGCAAAACCCGACATCCAGATCCCAGGGCAGGTAATGCCAGCGACTGTCCTGGCGCGCGAAATACAGGTAGTAATTGTGCGGATTCCAGCCGGTGAGTTGGTCAAATGCTCCAGCGAACAGCAGTACGGCTGTCGTGTGCAGAAAGTCGTCGAGTGCCAGATGGGATTCCAGCCACCCGCGAAATTCACTGTCCGGCACTTGCTGAATCTGTCGCAAAAAGGTCACCAGTCGCGGACGGTCTTTTCGAGCCGCCTTGGTGTCTGCCTCGAACGCCCGTTCATAAAGAGTCGGGTCGTCCCCCAGATACTGCAGGTTGGCTCCGGGACCTCCCTCGTCGACCTTGTACAACGCGCCGGCGGATTCGCCGAACTGCCGTTCGAGAAAAGCCTCGTCGATCCGCTCGACATTGACGTACACCCCCTGATACTTGTCGTTGACATACAGACGGGTGTAATTGCAGCGGTGCGACGGGATCCGCAGGTCCTGCAAGATTTCGGTTACCAGCGGTTCACTGAACAGACTGCCGAACTGCACTGCGTTATCCAGCGAGACTCGCCGCAGGCCCAGAAACTGCTGATCACGCACGTACTCATCAAACTTGATTAAAAAGCTGCGTTTATGCCGCTGGGCGGGCGATGATGAACTGTTCCCTTTAAACCGAATTCCCACCCGCCCCAGTGAAATATCGTTCCAGCGGAAGTCGGCCGGCACGAAGATCCGCTCGGGCAACGCCGCCTGCAAACGCTGCCAATCGGGCGCTGTGACCTGCAGGTGGATCGCCTGCACCCGATCGGCCCGGTAGAACTCGCGATCGGCCGCGGTAGCCACTGCGGCCCCGCCTTCATCACCGGCATACGTGACATGCCCCAAACTCTGGGAGGCGACCAGCGCCACCCAGACCGCCACTGTTCGGATCAGGCCAGGCCTGTAGGGCACTCGTATCATCGATTTTGTTCCGCAGAGTCAGCCACTGAGTCTGATTTGACGAAAGGTGCTGTATCGAGCCGTTCGTTCCCAATTGAGTCGCAGGATCAGGCTTCCGACCGCAATCACTCTATCGTCGGATGGCGCGCCGATTCACGCGCAGGCTGTCCTTCGCCCGCCCCGGTCACGTCAGTCTACAGTTGGCCACCAGAATATTGAAACCCTCGAAACGTTAACCGCCCCCGGGCCGCTGACCTCGGGCCCGTTCAATCTCGGGCGGCGGGACTGCGGCAACTATTTTCAGGTCCAACGGCGGCCGTTAGGGTAGAGTCTTAATCGCCATGCCGGGCAATCGCCTCTGCGCGATCAGTCCACACGGCGAGATGTCCCGACAAATCAGGAAACCAAGAACGCAAGGCCTTCCATGAGAATCTACTACTATCGCCTGATCGTTTCCGGACTGGCTGGTCTGTGCTTCGCAGTCGCGCCCGTCGCCGCCCAGGAACAGCGAGCCCCAGAAACGTATTTTGAGCAGGATGTCAAAGACTCGAATCCTCTGCGAACCGAACAGGCGCAAGAACTGGAAGACTATATTCAGTTCCTGAAGACCGACACCCAGCGTCTGGACGACCTGCTGCCGCGGGATTTCTCATCGCCAGCCGCCTTCGAAAAATCGGCTGTCCCCTACCGGCAGGCGTTCTGCAACAGCATCGGCTATCCGCCGCCGGGCCCCCTGCCGACGAGTGAACCCACATTTCAGAAAATCGGTGAAGATGGCATCGGTACCTACTATCGCGTCAAAATCCCCATCCTGCCGAAGGTCCACGCCGAGGGACTGTACATCGTCCCCAAATCACTGCCGCCGCAGACGCGGGCCCCCCTCATTGTTTCAATGCACGGAGGAGGGGGTTCGCCGGAAGTCGCGCTGTTCCGCGGCGGTGCCAATTATCATGACATGGTGCGAGGTGGCGTGAAGCGGGGCTATGTCGTCTTTGCCCCGCAGCACCTGTTTTCTGCCGAGGGCTTTCCCAAAGACGTCCGCAATCGAACTGACGAACGGCTGCGGCTGGTAGGTACGAGTCTGACCTCCATTGAAATCGCCAAGATCACCCGCAGTCTCGATGTGCTGCTGAAACGACCGGAAGTCGACCCCACTCGCGTGGGGATGGTGGGCTTGTCGTACGGAGGCTATTACACCCTGGTGACCGCCGCCGTCGAACCCCGCATCAAGGTTGCAGTCTGCAGTTGTTATTACGGAGTACAGGAATCTCGCTACCAGCGGGATGAGCTGTCGATTCCCACGGATTTCCGGTTCCCGGACCGCTTCACTTTGTTTCGCGATTCAGAAATCGCGGCGCTGATCTGCCCCCGGGCACTGCAGATTCAGGCCGGCAGCACCGATGGCGTCGACCATCGCGACGGGGGCAAGCCGCTGGCTCCCAAATCGGCGGCGTTTTACTCGCGTCTGGGACTGTCTGATCGCTTCCAGCATCTGATATTCGAAGGGGGACACGAATTCCACGACGCCTCGGCGTGGGAATTCGTGAAGAAGCACCTCTGACCTCACCAAAGTCCCGGTTTCCCCGCTCACGGAAAGAACTTAACCGCCGTGCGGGGAGCCTGGGCCGGGTCATTCGTCGGAACCAGTTCATACAGGTCGCGATGCGGATCGCGGATCCCCCGCCCGAACAAGGTCCAGAGCCGGTCCTGGTCGACGACGAACGGCCCCAGAAACGGATCTTTGTCAGCCAGTGCATCGAGAGGCTGTCGGGCCAATTCGCGGCCGGTTTCTGAGTTCAGCCAGATCAGTACCGGTCGCCAGACATCGCTCTGTTGAATCTCGCGCTGCACGACGAGCAGATCGCCACTGGTCGGGCAGACATACCCATCCGCGATTCCCGCACCATCCGCCTGCCAAAGCACCCGCCCGTCGCCAGTGGCCAAGGCCTGCCAGCCCCGAGTCGTTTCGAGCATCAGCCGTTCGCCGGTTAATCCCAGCAACCGGCGCATCTCGGGCACCGGAGTCTGCCAGAGCCGACGTCCCGTTTCTAGATCCAGGCATTCCACGGCGAACACCCCGGGCTGCGTAACGAACACCCGTTTGCCGATCGCCAGCGGCAGACTGGGCGATTGCTCGGCAGCCGCTACTGCCTGGGTCGGTGGAATCCAGGGCTGCCGGCGGACCCAGACCGTGCGTCCGGAAAAATCGCAACAGAACACGGTTCCACCGGCAAGGCCCACGACTCGCGTTCCAATGACCGCGGCCTGCACACTCAACTGCCGATCCCAGAGGTTGCGCAGATTGAGAATGGGTTGCTGCAGCAAGAGATCGCCCGTCGCCATGTCGAACTGACACAGGTCGATGACGACCTGGCCATCTTCGAGCGGTGTCGCAATCGAAAAGACATATACCCGATCTTGCACGAGCAACGGATCAGACGCCACATTCAGTGCCGGCTTGCTCGTCCATTTGAGCTGGCCGTTCGTGGCATTCACGCAGATCAATTCCGGATTCGCCTTGGCCAGTCGCCTGACGAATAACCGTTCCCCCGCCACGACAGGGCGGCAGGGGGTCAGTGCCCAGCCATGGGCCGGCCCCTGTTCTTTGCCGACCGGCAAGGTCCAGACCGGTTGACGCGATTTGACATGATACGCCTGCACCTGAAACCGGTTCGAAAAATACAGGTGATCTTTCACCAGCGTCCAGCCGATTTGCCGCGCCACCCAGTCCACGGCCCCGGAACTGGGGTTGCCGGGGTTTTCGCCGACGTCGCCGCGCGGGGCACCGCGATGTTGCACGTCGTACCGTGCGGCTTTCACCGCCGTACGGGGCATGGCTTCGACGGAAACCGCCGAGGTTACCCCGCGGGTTAACGCCTGCTGCTTCATTTCAGCCACGAGGCGTTCGAAAGCTTCAGGAGCCAGTTGCACTGTCTCTAAGACAACCGTCTGACGGGGTGGTTCGCCCGCGTCACGCCCCAGCATCGCCGCGGCCAGCCGCAGGCGGGCAGTCAAACCGGGCCGCTGATCTGGCTCGGCACTCTGCAATGCATGTTCATACTCCGCCTCGGCATTCGCGAAATCTCCCAGCACGAGGGCCCGATCTCCCAGCCATTGCTGTGCCGTCGCCGCGGCGGCCGTACCGGAAAACTGCACGGCCAGGGCGCGAATGAACTGCGGATTCCCATCGGCAGCCGCCTGCTGCAGTCTCAGGCGGCCGGTCGCCGCAAATTGGGTGGCCATCGTCTGCCGTAACTGAGGATGATCGCGCATGGCCAGTTCGACAGCCTGCGGCAGCGACAGCAACAGCCGCGAGTCGCGGGCGTCCGGAAACAGCCCTAATGCCAGGTCAGGTCGAGCGGACGAGATGATCTGACAGGCGTCTTTGTAAGACTGTTCCGATAACGCGGCATCGAGCTCGGCCAGCGTGTTGAACCCCTCTTTGCTCGAATTGACAATCAGCGGATGCAGCCAGTTGTAAGGCATCGTCGGTGCCGATTGCCCCTCGCGAGGCTTCTCGCCCAACGCTCGGACGGCACTTGCTACGGCCCAATCCACGAGCAGACGCGAACGATCACGGCTGCCGGGCCATGTCATCTCCGGATAACCGGGCCGGTTATAAAACCGCAGTTGCCGGCACAGATCGCGCACCTGCGGCCAATCGTCGGTGGCAATTTGCCACAGCAACTCGGCGGTCGCCAGCGAGTCGGGAATCGTCTGATACGGGGAGTTTGTCGAAAACGGGGCCGACAGCAACACACGGGCCACGGACGTCCAGGGCGTGTGGTTACCTTCGCGAAACGCCTGCCAGGCCAGTTGTTCGTAGTACTGGCTGAGCCGTAAGCAATCCGCAGCGTCCCAGGCGTCATACACCTCGGCGATTTCGTTGAGCATTTCCAGTCGTTGGGCCAGGGGTTTCTGGCTTTCCACGACGTCTTGAATCATGCCATCCAGAATGAGGTTTCCCAGAGGAGCCGGAGGAATTGCGGCTAAAGACCGCACGGCACACGCCGCACGCCATGGTCCCAGGTCCGTTCCAGGGGGGAGAGTCTCCACGACACGCGCCTGCCAGGCCGGCGGATTGGGATCGCCATTGATGACGGCGGCCGGCACTCGGTCGGCCAACTGCGGGTCAGCGAAACCAGTCAGCCGAGCCAACGGACGAATCTGTAAGTGCTCCAGAACGATTCGGCGGGGGTCTGTCCATTTGTTGCTGACCAGACCGAAATGCGACCATGAGCCGCGGATCCCCCGCCACGGGTCGAGCACCCGGCTCCAATGCTGACCGTCACCACTGGTCCAGCACTTGATCGAACCACTGCCGGCAATCAGCCGCAGCCATTGCCCGCGTTGAATGAATGGAGCCTGCAACTGGTTCAAATCGGCGACGAGTTCAAAGGCGTTCGCCCCAGGGTTCTGAAATTGGATCGCCGGCTGCCGGGTCTTCTGATCGCGCATAACCGACAGCAACCACAATGGTTTGCCCGCATCGTCGCCCAAGTACACTCCCGTACCAGGGGTCGCGTCACCCAATCGAAAAATGATCTCGTAGAGCCCCGCGCGCGGCAGTTTGACCGCGCTCCAGGCGGATTCAGCGGCCTGAGTTGAAGCCAGTTCGACGGCTCCCTCTTTCAGGCGCTTGAAAGTGCTGCCGCTGGCCGGTTGGATAGGCCAGTCCCACGCGGCCGGTGTCTGTACGGGGGCCTCTTCCGCTGCGGGTCGAGCCGCGAGGTCAAGATTCGGGAACGGCTCGGCACGATACATCGTGAGCGACCGCAGCCAAGCCCGGCGGTCGAAATAGACTTCGGTCGGGGGTGCCGCCAGCGGCGCCGTGAGCAAATGCAGGTCGCCCCGATTCATCACCAGGGCACCCTCTTGATGGCGAATCTCGATTGCGCCACCCAGACTGCGGGCATACACATCGTTGTCCGCCGCGACCAGCGCGTAACTGGCAGGGAATAACTCGGTGTCTTTGCGGGTAATTCGATACGCCGACCAGTTCGGCCGCGGATTCTGAAAGTAATGCAGTGATACGCCGTTCGTACCGTTCCAGAAGTAGATTGCCATGCCGTTGTGCTCGAACGGTGCCAGCGAGAGCACCGCGTCACTCGGCCACGGAGCCTTCAGCTTGACCAGGCCTTCGTACGTGGCCACGAGCACATTGCCGCGCTGCGCCTCGGCGAAGCGATGGTTTTGTCCCGGGACAGGCCCGAGCCAGCGGGCCAACTGCGACTGACTGAGACTGCGTAACGGCCCGTCGCCATCCTCAAACGCCGCTGCCGCAAACGGTTGGCGCGGCAGTTTCGGGTCGAGTTCCGGCCAGAGATCAGAACCTTCGGGTTCTGCCGCAGCCAGACACGCCGTGGAGCAGGCCAGAAGCAGGGACCACAGAGCTGGCAGCCTTTTTGCGCGACGTGAGAACCCGAAGAGGGAGATGGCGGAATTCACGAATCGGCTCTTTCTTCAGTTAAAAAACACGTCGATCGTTGTCACGACGACCATGATGACCCCGATCCCCAGTTTGCCGACGGTTCCCAGCACACGTCCGATCATGGCCGCCTTGCTGATCGTCAGCCGTTCTTCCTCACCTTGTCCCTTCCACGATTCGCCGAGATACGCACCACCGAAGGCTCCGGCGGCCCCGCCGACCACGGCCCCGATCAGGTTGCCGACGACGGGGATCGGGATCCAGGTCCCCAGGAACGCTCCGCCGAGACTGCCAGCCATGGCGCCCAGCATCGAGATGAACATCCCGCGCTTGCTCCCCCCGGATTTCGCGGCCCCCGCCGCGCCCGCCGCGAACTCAAGCACCTCGCCCAGCACAGCCAGCCCGGCCACCACGCCGACCACCCACCAGTTCAGGCCGGTCGCGGTCGGATGCTTCACCACCAGCGCAAAGATCACACTCGTCAACACGATAAACCAGTTCCCCGGCAACGTGATGAGATTCGACGCCAGGGCCCCCAGGTTCAGCAGCGAAAAGAGGACTGCAAAGGTGTAGTACCAGAACGATTGCATGCCAGAATCATCGTCAGACAAGACGCGAATAACAAGCGTATGCCGGGCCCAATCAGGTTCGATCGACCGCCGGCCATAGGCAGTTGGAATCCTCGCGAGCAGAACGCACCACTCCTCGTCCCGGCTTCTTTCGAACGCCGTAGTCGCCGGGCCCTTGGCTGTGTCCGGCGTTTTGCGATGTCGGTCGCAGTCGTCGCGTTCGGCGAAGACTGCAGATCGGTGCGCCAGAACAGGGGGCCCATGGAATTTTTGAAAGTCGCTGTTGAATTCCAGGCATCCCCTGTTAGGATGCAAGCGGTTGTGGTCGACACGCCTGTCGGCACCAGCCATTGACCTGGGTGTCTCCGCCGGCTTGTCGCTGGGGAGAAGAATAGGGAAGACGGTGTGAATCCGTCGCGGTCCCGCCGCTGTAACCGGGTACGAATTCGACGAGTGCCACTGCGTGGTCTGAATGCCGCTGCGTTTTGACGGCGAACTTCAATCATGTGGGAAGGTGTTGAATTCGGCTTGATCCGGGAGCCAGAAGACCTGCCCAGTTGTCAGACAGACGAACGCTTCTTTCGGCGAAAAAGACGTTGTCGTGAGAGAGATGTGGCTGCCCGGGGCATACAGCTTCGGTCAGTCCGCCGTGCCGTGGGGTTCACGCCTGTGTTTTCCCGGCAGCGGGTGGTGTCGCCTGGTGTTCCTTGGGGACCCCGGGCAAAGCAACTGCACCGCCCCGGCTGTCAGCATCAATCTTGCACACGCTCTTCTTTCCCCAAGGAATCGTTCGAGGATTGTGCTGCGCGATTTCCAGGAAATCGCGGGCATTCAGACAACGAGGAATTGTCATGACCCCGAACGTCGCCCGCCCTGCGGGCAGTCTGCGCCCTGCTGCGCGCCTTGAGGTTGGTCCCCGAATCAATCGCCGAATCCGTGGTTTCACGCTCATCGAACTTCTGGTCGTGATCGCGATTATTGCCGTACTGGTTTCGCTGTTACTGCCTGCTGTACAGCAGGCTCGGGAGGCCGCTCGCAGTACGCAATGCAAAAACAATCTGAAACAACTTTGCCTGGCCCTGCACAATTACACTGAAACGCATGCGGGGATGCTCCCTCCATATTCCATCGATAATCAGGCACAGATCCAATACACGCAGGGGACAGGATCGGCCCCGGGGCAAACCCGGTATTGGTTTGGCAACGTCGATTTTTCACAGGCCGACCCCGCCCAGCAACTCGATTTTTCGCGCGGCGCTCTGGCCCCCTACATGGAGAATAACCGCGCGGCGTATCAATGCCCCGATTTCGGCCCGGATCAGATCGACCTCACCCGGTTTGGACAGATGGCCTCGGGCTTTGCCTACAACGGTCATCAACTCGGCCCGGGAATCAGTTACGACTACTCGAACTGGCCGAATGTTGCTGTCAGTTCGGGACCGGTCTGTTACAAGATCGCCGCAGTCACCCAGACCACCCAAACGATCGCCTTCGCCGACAGTGCCATCTACAACACCTGGAGCTATTACCCCAACGCCTATTTCATGGAAAACTGGATGCTGGAGCCACCCAGCAACACCCAGCCCACCGTCCACTTCCGCCACAGCGGCACCGCCAACGTGGCGTTTCTCGACGGCCACGTCGAATCCCGTATGCGAGATTGGATCCCCCTGCCGTCGTGGTTCGCTCCGGCCGACGTCCAGGCGAACGAGGCGCATCGACTGGGGTTCATCGGCTCGAACGACTATTACTACCAGCGGACCAAAACGACCGCGACCCCATAACCGGGGATTCTGGGCCGCCCGAGCAGAAAACCGGTTCGGGCGGCGGGTCATTTCGTTTCCGCTGGTGTGAAAGGTCCTCCTGCTGATGTCGCGTTCCCTTGCTGTTTCGCTGGGCCTGGTTGTGGCACTCGTCGCCATGGCCGGAGCCACCTACGTCTGGCTCTCTGACCGCCGGCCTCCACCGGTAACAGGCCACGATGTCACTTATATCTGTCTCGAAACCCATGAAGTGCTCGACGGCCCCGTACAACCGGTGCCCGCGATTAATCCGCATACAGGTCGTCGGACTCTGGTCCGGGCCATCTATTCCAATCGTACTCAAGAATGGATCCCTGCGCCGTCCGAAGAAGTCCTGCGGCGGAATCGACAGGCTTTGTCAGAAAACTCGGCCGATGCCCCGCTCGCATTCGAAGCCCCGGACGAAGAGGAAGACACCGATGAAACAATGCCTGCACAGGAGTCCGCCGATGCCAAGTGACCTGGAATTGCACGACCAGGCCAGGAACCGCCCCTCACGATTCAGGCTGACCGGTTGGCTGCTCGTGCTGGCGACAGCGTGCGGGTTTCGTTTCGCCGACCCCACTCCCTTTGTCGATCGGATCGTGAAGTTTGAGCCCGGGGAGGGGGCCGGATTCGGCCAGGATAAACTCCCCGATATTGTATTGGGTCCACCCCGCGGCCATGGCAAGCTCGAACCGTCGGACCACGTCCTGTCGCTGGGGAAGGGGGGGCGCATCACACTCGAATTCGTCGACAACGAAGTCATCGATGAAGACGGTCCGGACCTCCTGATCTTTGAAAACGCGTTTCTCAAAGCCCCCGGCGATGATCCCGGCAGTGGATTCTTCGAACTGGCGAAGGTCGAAGTCAGTCTCGATGGCGTCGAATGGCGCGAGTTCAAATTTGACATCCTCAGTCGCAAAGGCTGCGCGGGGCACCACCCCGTGCTCGCCAACCCCGACGAAAACGAGATCGATCCGACCGACCCCGAAAAGGCCGGCGGCGATCCGTTCGATCTGAAAGATGTCGGTCTGCCGGTGATTCGCTTCGTACGGATCACCGACCTGGGCACGGGCAGCGGTGCCAATGGCACAGCGGGTTTTGACCTCGATGCCGTGTCCGCCGTCCATTCGCGACCACGGAAGGCAGAATGAACGCCCCGGGGGTGGGGCCTTTCCAGAAATGCCCGACGCCACGGTTCCTTTTTGAGAACCGATCTGTTAACAATTTTCTCGAACTGGCTATCCAGACAAGGACGACTCAATATGACCAAATCGCGTTATCTGTTGCTGCTGTCAATTTTTGCCACCGTAGTCTGCGTGCGTACACTGCCGTATGTGCTCGGGGCACTGGACCTTACGAACATCCGTCAGGTAGCGGGGTTCCTGTGGAACTTCTCGCCCGTCACCGCCCTGTTCTTGTTTGCCGGGACACAAGCCACCGACCGCCGCTGGGCCTTCGGTATGCCGCTGACCGCGATGGCCATCAGCGATGTGTTGATCACCGTGCTAATGAAACTCACGGGTGCCGACACGCAAGGCCTGTACGCGGGACTGCCGGCCAGCTACGGTGCCTACGCACTGATCGTGGTCCTGGGAGCCATGCTTCGCAAAATTCAGCCTCAGCCTGCGACAAGTTCGATCGGAGCGGTCGTGGGCTACGTGCTGGCCGCGGTGGGGACTGGTCTGGCAGGCGAAGCTGCCTTCTTTCTGATCACCAATTTTTCGTACTGGATGTTCCAGTCGGAACTGTACCCCCACACCTTATCGGGCCTGCGGGATTGTTACATCGCCGCGATTCCCTTCGCCAAGAATGGATTCTTGAGCACTCCCTTCTACTCGGCCGTGTTGTTTGGCACCTCGGTCTGGGTTGCACATCTGGCGGCGGCCAGTCAGCAGCCCGCGAACGAATCGCAGGCGGCCGAACGGGCCCTCGTGGCCTGATCGTACGGTTTGCCCGCAGCGGGGCCGGTTCGTTGTTCAACCGCCCCGCCGCAATCAGCCGGTGCTCCCGGTACACTGGCGACAGCCGTCTGCAGACGTGCCCGGGAACCAGATCGCTTTGTCTCCGAAACCGGTGCCAATCTGATGTCCCCGCTGCGTGTGGTCTCGTTGCTGCCCAGTGCCACAGAAATGGTCGCCGCACTGGGCTGTGAATCGTGGCTGGTGGGGCGTTCGCACGAATGTGATTGTCCCTCGACGATCAAGCCTCTGCCCGTCTGTACCTCGACCTCGCTGCGCACCGACGCCAGCAGTGCCGAGATTGACCGGCAGGTGAAGAATCACCTGGCGCAGGCCCTTTCGCTGTATGACGTCGATGGCCCGCTGCTGCAGCAACTGCGGCCGGACGTGATCATCACCCAGACCCAATGCGCCGTCTGTGCCGTCAGCCTCGACGATTTGCAACGTACGGTGTGCCAAACCCTTGGCTCGTCGGTCCAGATCGTGGCCCTCGAACCGCACCGACTCGCAGACATCTGGCACAATTTACGGCAGATCGCGACCGCACTGCGGGTGGCACTCGCCGCCGAAACACTGATTCCGTCTTTGCAGCAGCGGTTGCATGAGATCCATCGACAGGTCGCCGAGGTCAACTATCGCCCCACGGTCGTCTGCATAGAATGGCTCGATCCCCTGATGTCGGCCGGCAACTGGGTCCCGGAACTCGTGGAACTGCCTGGCGGAACCAATCTGTTAAGCGTGGCCGGGCAGCATTCTCCCTGGATGACGCTCCCCGATGTCAAGGCGGCCGATCCCGATCTGCTGGTCC
>JAFEBR010001039.1 GCA_018242565.1 Planctomycetota bacterium
AGGTCCACACGTCGACCTCTACCCCAGCGATCGGCTCGCCGTCGATGTCGATCACCCGTCCGACCAATTCGTCGTCCGCGACCTGGTCGAGGTCGATTTCTGCCACGGCCTCCGGTTGATCGTCGGCGAGGGCAAAATCGACCGGCACAGCGGCGATCGAAAGCAGAAACGCAAAGGCAAAACGCATGATCGGGCCTCGTGAGGGAGATTGGGATGTGAAATACGATCCAGTGGCCGCGAAAATTCGTCTAAAGTTCCGGCCGCCTTAACGGTTGTCAGCGATTCGGGACCAACAATTCGCCCCGCACGAGCAAATCCGCCCGGCCGTTGTGGAGATCTCTTCAGTTCCCGCGTTTAAAAAGTGCCCACATTTCCCTATAAACTGGGTGGCAGGGCCCTGCTGACCCGTCCCGCCCTGCGAATAATCGCAAATTTGACGGAAGATCCTGCCGCGACTGTTGATCCGATGACAGAGAACTTGCGTTACAACAGGATGCGGCGTTGATTTCCGGCGATTGGCGTTGTTCTGTGGATCGCGAGACAAACACATGAGCTCAAGCGTTTACAACATCTTCGTAATGATCCTCGGCGTCGTGGGAATCCTTTCGATTGTGGCCGCGATCGCCTTCTTTGTGGCGGCAATCATCGGGTGGCGTACACCCCTGCGCAACCGGCGGTTCCGTTGGTCCGCCGGGCTGTTTGCGGCCGCGTTGGGGACGCTTGCCGGGCAGCAGGCACTGCTGTGGTTTGTATTTCTCCCGTCGCTGGGCCGGGAAATGCGAGCGTCTCACGACCGGGCGGTAGGGCTCACGACGCTGACAAAAGTCGGCGACATCGCGCCAGAATACTCGGTCGTCGCTGACGACGGCACGCCAATCGAAGCGGAAACCCTGCGGGGGAAAGTCGTTGTCTTGAATTTCTTTGCCACCTGGTGTGGCCCGTGCATTCAGGAAATGCCGCATCTGCAAGCGATCTCGGACGAATTCGCCACGAATCAAGATTTTTTCATGATCGTCATCGGAAGAGAGGAAACCCCGGCCGCAGTCGCAGAATTCAAGGCAAAACACGGACTCACCCTGCGGATGGCGGCCGATCCGGCACGCAGTGCCTTCAATCGTTATGCGTCGGAAAGTATTCCCAGGACGTACGTGATTTCCCGAAACGGGGCGATCATCTACCAGACCGTCGGTTTCTATCCGGAAGAAATCAGCAAACTTCGCGAATGCGTTGCGAAAGCTCTGAACGGTTCGGAATAAAACCTCTCGGTGCCCACCGTGGCGGGCAACGCCGGAATTGGGCACGTCTGAATTGTCTGGATTTGGCAAACTCTGCTGAAAATCGATTGCAGTTTTCGGTCCGCGTTCCCAGGGTGGGCGTGGGGCGCCCGGGTTGGCCGGCCCCGCGGTGGAATCGGCCAGACTCGCCTGTCTGCTCTGCCGCCCAGGAGACATCGGCTGTTCCCGCATTTAGAGCAGCGTGCACAATTCGCGATGAAATGGGTGGCACTACGCTGGTATTGGCTGAAGCCGACTGAATTCCGTTCTCAATTTACCGAATGGGAAATTCAAGCGGATGCATCAGCCTTGGGACAAGAACGCTCAGCCCCGTCCGTCACCGCCTCCCTGCCACGCACACCGCGTCTCCCTGCTTTCGAAGAGGCGGCAACGGGGGGGTAATCGCGAGTCTCAGCGCCCCGCCAAACAGCAAAGACCAGCGAGCCGTCGGGTTTATCCCGGCGGTTTCCGCGTGCCTTCCCAACACCGGATGAAACCGCGCATCGACTCTGCCAAGATCGCTGCCAGACGTCACTGTCCCAACACGTTCCGCCAGGGGCAGACACACGTGATGCACCCACGGCTGACAGATGAATCTGCCCGGCTGACCCGAGTCACCATGCATCGATGATACCGCCGGGATAAACCCGGCGGCTCGCTCAGGTCACATCTGCGGGGCCAGTCAAGGTTCGCTTCCAGCCCCGTGTTTCGTGACGAGCCATCGTGCCTTACCGCCCCTGCTTGTCGGTGCGCGTTTCGTTGCCTTTAAACCAGGTCCACACGTCGACCTCGACCCCAGCGATCGGCTCGCCGTCGATGTCGATCACCCGTCCGACCAATTCGTCGTCCGCGACCTGGTCGAGGTCGATTTCTGCCACGGCTTCCGGTTGATCGTCGCCGAGGGCAAAATCGACCGG
>JAFEBR010001040.1 GCA_018242565.1 Planctomycetota bacterium
CCCGGTGTCCCGCGAGTTCGAATTATTTTGCGAGGGGGGTGGGAACGTCTTCGGATTGACCTTCGATCGAGTGGGCCGGTTGCTGTACAGCGCCAATGCGGGGCTTGTCTGGCATGGTGTGCAAGGTGGCTACTACGAAAAGAACTTTGGCAAACATGGCCCGCTCCACAATCTCTATACCTACGGGCATTTTCGCCATGTTGAGCACCAGGGGCAGACGGGTCGCCCCAATACCGGCGCCACCATCTACTTGGGAGATTCATTTCCCGAGCGATTCCGAGACGCCTTTCTGTGTGGCGACTTTTTGAGCCACACCTGTTCGTGGTGGACCATGCAGCCGGCGGGATCGACCGTGACCGCCAGGCTGGGGGGCCTGTTGCTCGACTCACACGATACCTGGTTCGGTGCCACCGATTTGTGCCTGGGCCCGCAGGGAGAAATCTATTTGTCAGACTTCTGTGATCAGCGCACAGCGCACCCCGATCCAGATGCGAAATGGGATACGTCGAACGGTCGAATTTACCGTATCCAGGCCGCGGGGCACGCTGGGAAACGTCCACTCGAACTCCCGTCTCGCACGTCCGCCGAGTTGCTGCCACTATTGAAAAGTTCCAATGACTGGCAGGTGCAGCGCGTCCGCCGCATATTGGCCGAACGGCACGAAGCGTCCCTGTGGCCCGACCTGGCGGAACTGGCCCGGCAGACGGATTCGGCCGACATCGCCTTGCAGGGACTGTGGGCACTCCATGGCTCGGGTGGTTTAGATGCCGAACTGGCTGCGCTGCTAATGCAGCATCCTTCGGAGCATGTGCGCGCCTGGACAGTCCGACTGTTGGGAGATCGCCGACAGATCGGTGCCCATCTGGCCCGGCGAATGGCCGAATTGGCGGCAACCGACTCCAGCGTGCAGGTCCGTGCCCAACTGGCCGCGACAGCCAAACGCTTGCCTGGGGCCCAGGCCCTGCCGATCGCGTTGGGATTGTTGGATCTCAATGCCGATGCGGGGGATCCGTTCGTGCCTCTGCTGATCTGGTGGGCCCTGGAAGATAAGGCTCTGGAGCAGCGTGCTGCGCTGGTCGCCGAATTCTCCAAACCCGCGTCCTGGCTCAACGGCATGAAACGGGCCAACGCCTTCCGGCTGTTGCGACGTTATGCGGCGGCAGGCACGACTGACGGGTATGAGGCGTGCACGGACTTAGTCGATTCTGTCCCCCTGGCATATCGCGACGAGGCGTGGCGGTCGCTGGGGCAGGGGCTTACAGAGCGGTCACGTGGCTTTACGGAGGTCAGTTCCGCCGGATTGTACGACAATGTCGCGGAAGTGACCGCCGCGCCTGCTGCTCACCAGGCACTGGAATTTGCACCCGTGACGGCGACGCTCCGCGAGCGCATTCTGGCCGCCTGGAAAGAACGCGGCGACCTGGTACGCACCCGCCTGGCCCTCGAAGCTCGAATCGAGGAACCCTATCAGAAACTGCTGCATGACATGCGCCACGCCCCCACCAAGAATCAACTTGTCGATTGGCTGGCTGCGCTGAACGATTACGGCGATGAGGAGTGCGTGCCGGTCGTGTTGGACGTACTGATCGCCGAGCAGCCAGACACAGTTCTGGCTGCGGCTTTGAAAGTGCTCGAGAAATTTACTTCAGACCGCATCACGTCTGTGGTTCTGTCGCGTTACACGAGTCTGAACGGTGGTTTGCAGTCGCGGGCTCGCGATCTGCTGTTCAGCCGCCCTGGTTCGGCGATGGCCTTCTTAAAGCGGGTCGAAGACCGCACAATCGCCGCCGAACAGGTGCCTTTGGAACAACTTCGGCGACTCGCACTCTTCAAGAACAGCGAGATCGACGGTCTGGTCCGCAGACATTGGGGAAATATCCAGCCAGGAACCCCAGAAGAAAAACTCGCCGACATGCGTCGTTTCAGCAACGACCTGCGTGCCGGGACCGGCGATTCCACTCGTGGTCGCGGGCTGTTCACGAAGCACTGTGCGAATTGTCATAAATTACGAGGTGAGGGAACAGTGCTTGGTCCCGATCTGACCAGTACTGTCAGCGGCGACCCCGTCTCCTTGCTGGCCAATATCGTCGACCCCAGCGCTGTCGTGAAACGGGATTACATCAATTACGTCGTGGTCACCAAAACCGGGGGTGTCCACACCGGCCTGATCGCCGAGCAGGACGCCGCCAGCATCACGCTGGTGGATGCTAAGAATCAACGAACGCGCCTCAACCGAGATCAAATTGAAGATCTTGGTGAATCTCCGAATTCGCTGATGCCCGAAAAGCTCCTGGAGCAACTGACACCCCAGGAACTCCGCGACCTGTTCGCATTTCTGCGCGGCCCGTAAACCGCCGTCTACGGCGGACTGTGTCCGGGGACTGTTCGTTACTGCGCGGCGATTTCGATGTGCGTGGCCTGCCCCGGATCGTTCTTGGGGTAATCGTGTCGCAGGTGCGTACCGCGGCTTTCCTTGCGGGCCAGGGCGCCGGCGATCATCAGTCGCGAGACCAGCAGCATATTTTGTAATTCCCAGCCGGGCGGGTCGGGGAACTCACGGGCGGCTACATACTTCGTCCAGAAGTCGACCTGTCGTTCGGCCGATTCAAGCCCGACGCGATCGCGTCGGATGCCCACGTCGCGCCACATCTCTGAACCCAGAGAATTCCGCAGGTCGAGCAGATTCAATTCGTCGTCGTCATGCGGATCGCGGGGCCAGTCACTCTCCAGCGGCAAGGCCGTGTAGTGGTCGGGTTGTTGGGCGGCGAGTTCCGCCGCGCCATGCCCGCAGACACGGCCGAAGACGAGACCTTCCAGCAGGCTGTTCGAGGCGAGTCGATTGGCGCCGTGGAGTCCGCTCGAAGTCACCTCGCCGGCAGCCCAGAGTCCCGGGACGGTGGTCCGGCCTTCACGGTCAACGACGGCACCACCAATCATGTAGTGCGCGCCAGGTCGGACGGGGATCAGATCGCGGGTGATGTCGAGCCCAAAGTCGGCACACACCTTGCCGATGTGCGGAAAGCGATCGCGGACGAGCTTCGGATCGAGATGTGCCAGGTCGAGATAAACACACGGATGGCGGGTCCGCTCCATCTGCAGCGCGATCGCGTGGCTCACCTCGTCGCGCGGGGCCAGTTCGTGCTGGGGAGAATAGTCCCCCATGAACCGATAGCCCGTGCAATCGCGCAGGTAGGCCCCTTCGCCCCGCACCGCCTCGGAAATCAGGTGGCGAGAACTGCCGGCGATGTAGAGAACCGTCGGATGGAACTGCATGAATTCCATGTCGCGCATCACGGCCCCGGCCCGGAACGCGACGGCATGTCCATCGGCCGTGGCGATCGTCGGGTTGGTGGTCTCGCGGTAGACCTGCCCGGCCCCGCCGGTGGCCAGAATGGTCTGTTTGGCCCAGATCATGGTTTTGCCATGTTCGCGATTCCAGACGATCGCGCCCCGGCACGTGCCCGCGTCGGTCAGCAGGTCGATGATGAAGGTGCGTTCCCAGAACTCGGCATTGGGCAATTCCCGGGCGCGGACAATCAGGGCCCGCATGATTTCTTTGCCCGTTGCATCACCCAGGGCATGGACCACGCGTCGATGGCTGTGGCCTCCCTCCTGGGTTAAGGCCAGTTCCCCATTCTCGATATCGAATCGGGCGCCCCAGTCGACCAGTTCCTGAATCCGCGCTGGGGCCTCCCGAACGACCATCTCGACGATTTTCTCGTCGCACAGCCCCTTGCCGGCTGCCATGGTGTCGGCCGCATGATTCGACGTGTCATCGACCGGATCCATGGCCCCGGCGATGCCCCCCTGAGCATAGGCGCTGTTCGATTGCGCGAGGACGTCTTTACTGACCACGATCACGCTTTGCGCCGGTGGAATCTCCAGTGCTGCTCGCAGTCCGGCGATCCCGCTGCCGATGATCAACACATCGGTAAAGACGTGCGAGATTCGCTTGGGATGAAAGCGTATCAGGTACCGGTGATCGGGGGTAACGGTCAGGCGCGTCACAATCGTCCAGCCTCAATCTGTGTGTGTCGATCTTGATCAACAGCGCGGCTGTCGACTGCGGTCTGTCGAGAGCAGCGAACGGGACCGGACGAGTCAGTTCAGCGAATCAGTCGCTCAACAGCGTCTGCTAAATGAATTCCACATCCACTGGTTTAGGAATAATCCTCGCGTCATACGCCCGTTGCAACAGAGTTTTTACCGCTTCGCGGCCCCGTTCACCGAAATCGAGGGTCCAGTCGTTGACGTACATTCCCACGAATTTGTCGGTCCGTTGCCGGTCCAGATCCCGTCCGTATTTTTCGGCGTAGAGCAGAGCTTCCTGGCGATGTTCGAGTCCGTATTGGATGCTCTGCTTCAGCAGTTTGGTCACCTCGCGCATGCCCTGAGCCCCCAGGTCACGGCGGATGGCATTGCCCCCCAACGGCAGCGGCAGGCCGGTCTCGTTATGCCACCAGACCCCCAGATCGACAATCAAGCTCAGCCCCTGGTTCTGATAGGTCAATTGCCCTTCGTGGATGATCAATCCGGCGTCGGCTTTGCCTGCTTCGACGAGATTCAGAATCTCATCGAACGGATGCACTTCATACTGAAACGAGTCACCCAACAGCAATTTCAGAGTTAAAAAGGCCGTGGTCAGTGTCCCCGGAACGGCGATTTTCTTCCCCTTCAGGCTGGCAATGTCTCCAGGCTGGCGGGCGACCACCATCGGGCCGTAATTGTCCCCCATGCTCGCGCCGCACGAACAGAGCGCGTACTTGTCGGTGACGAACGCGTAGCCATGCAGGCTCACGGCGGTCAGTTCGAGCTCGCCTCGAAAGGCCCGGTGATTCAGCGTTTCAATATCCTGCAACGTGTGTTCGAAACGGTACTTGCCCGTGTCGATTTTGTCATTGGCCAGGGCATGAAACATGAAAGCATCGTCCGGATCGGGACTGTGGCCTACGCGGATCAGAACTTGGTCAGCAGCGACTGTCGACATGGCTTGGTACTACAAACGGCAGTGGAAAAAAGGGGAATTGGTCACGGTGACCAGGGGCCTGCAGACCGGCTGACGCCAGACTGGTCTACTCCTGCACTGTGACCGTTGCGAAACGCCCAAATTAACCGGCCGCTGCGGCACCCGCAAGGTGCACGCCCCTTTTTCGCCTGGCCTCGCGTCGTAGGACGCCGGC
>JAFEBR010001041.1 GCA_018242565.1 Planctomycetota bacterium
CCTAATACGTTCGAAAAGGCGTACGCCCTGACGAACCCAATGGAGTATTGCGCCGAGACGACCGAAGCCCTGTTCACTCGCAACGATTTCTTCCCCTTCACGCAGGCCGAACTGCAACAGCACGATCCCGAAATGTTCGAACTGCTGAAAAAGCTCTGGGGCGTGAAACCGTAGTCGAGCGACGCCTGGGGTCGCGTGCTGACATCCCCCGGTTCCCCCGGGTTCCCACCCGGCCTACAATGTTTCGCAGCATCACGGTTCTGCGCCTCGCCGCGTGGCGGAACGGGCGACTTACACTGGCAGGCACATTTCATGGCATCGAATAAACCCTCGGCGAATTCGGGAACGATGATCGCGCTGTTCGGCGTCCTGTTGATCAGCGGCAGCCTGCTCGGACTGATGAGCCTGGTGCTGCCGCAGGTGGCCGGCGTGATCATTGTCGTGCTGGTCATCTTCGTCCTGCCGATCTCGTTCCATTATTTCGTCTGGGGACGCTGGCTCTCTCGCATGAAACGTCCCGACGACGACAACGACGCCTGAACCTGTCACTGCCACAGGTGGAACCGCGCGTTCCCCTCTGGCTCCCTGACTTCTCCAATTCTCACGCCATCGACCTATGAAAGCGCTCGCTTTTGCCCGCAACGGCGGGCCAGACGTTCTCGAACTCATGGATCTGCCGGTGCCCGAAGTCGGACCGGAAGACGTCCTCGTTCGAGTCCTGGCCTGTGGATTGAACCACCTCGATCTCTGGGTGCGCCAGGGATTGCCGATGCAGATTCCGATGCCGCACATCGGTGGGTGCGAAACGGTCGGCGAAATCGCCCGCTGCGGATCGGCGGTTCGCGGCCTGACCGTCGGGCAGCGCGTGATGATTTCCCCCACGCAAGGCTGCGGTCGCTGTGCGGCCTGCCACCAGGGACGCGACCCGGGTTGCCGTGAATTCTGCATACCGGGCGAACATTCGCAGGGAGGCTTCTGTGAATTCGCCGTCGCGTCCGCCCGGCACATCATCCCGCTCAGCAACACCTGGACTCCGGTGGAATGGGCCGCCACTCCCCTGGTGTTCCTGACCGCCTGGAGCATGCTGCATCGTCACGGTCGGATTCAGCCAGGCGACGACGTACTGGTCCAGGGTGCCTCCAGTGGAGTCGGGTCGGCTGCCGTCCAAATCGCCAGGCTGGCCGGGGCCCGCGTTTTCACCACCGCCAGTACCACGGCCAAGCAGCAACTGGCGCGCGACCTGGGGGCCGATTTCGTCATCGACTCGCCTCAGCAGAGTTTCGCCGAAGTCATCAAGCAGGAAACCCAGGGCCGGGGTGTCGACATCGTCATCGAACACGTTGGCCAGGCTGTCTGGAAAGACTCACTGAAATGCCTGGCCCATGGTGGTCGACTCGTGACGTGCGGTGCCACCACTGGCCCCAAAGTCGAAATCGACCTGCGGTTCTTTTTTATCCGCGAGATCGAAATTGTCGGGGCCTGTATGGGCTCGCGGGGCGAACTCGACCAGGTCTTGAAACTGCTCGATCGCCGACTGCTGCGACCGGTCGTCGATCGCACCTTTCCTCTCGAACAGCTTGCCGCCGCCCAACAGTACCTCGACGCCCGACAACAACTGGGCAAAGTCGTCATCGAGGTCGCCTGACCGCCGCTCACAGATCGGCGGGCCAGTTCAAATCTCCACCCGGTCGGCGACCAACGGCACTTCCACGACGGCGGGGCCCGTCTCGGCCTCGTGACGCGTCACGTTCCAGGCTCCGATCTTTGCCGCCGGCCCAATCACTCGCGCGATCTGCTGATCGTCGAACTGCACGGCACAGGAATCTTCGATCCCAATTCCGGGTGGCAGGTCCCGCTGCCGAATGAGTTCGTGATACGCCGGCCGGCGTTCACTCTCCCCGTCGTAGTGCGGACTGCAACTCCCCGGCAAGAACCCCAGACAATTCAGGGCCCGCAACCGGTCGGCCCACGAATCGGTCAAGCCGTGTTCAAACCAGCAGATGGCCCCGGCACTCCAGCCTGACAGAACCTGGCCCCGTTCCCAGGCCCGCCGCAGGATGCTATCCAATCCCCATTCACGCCAGACGGCGAGCTGGCTTTTCGTGTTCCCGCCCCCAATCAGCAGCACATCCTGATCGGCGACGAACTCCTCGAGATCGGGAGTGCGATCGAACATCGGCAGCAGCGACAGCCGACAGTCCAGTGCCGCGCAAACCGCTTCGATTTTCGTAATTGACCGCGGCGCATCACCACTGGCCGTGGGAATGAAACCCAGGCGCGGGTTCGCCACCCCCGCGAGTTTCAACACATAGTCCACAAGGGGCCGATTCGGCTCCGGATCCGCATACAAACCGCCAATCGCCACAATTCGCCGCGCACTCGCCATATTGCCCCCATCCTGCCCATTTCAACCCAGATCACACAGATCCGACGCACCCCGAAATCTCGGTCAAAACTCACGTTTTAGTCCAAAAAACCCGTCAAATCGAAGGGTTCGACCCGTCCCCCGTGAGTGTCCCACATCGGCCGCTCAGTCGCCAGCCTGCGGCCGGCAAGTTGGCCTTAACATCGACTTGGCGCGAATTCTTACGAAATCGTTATTAAAGCTTGCGATTCTCAGAGCCGATCAGTATCTATTTTTTCTGTGCCGAGCGCTCACTTCAGGTACACCCCACGGAAGCACGTGAACCATGACCCCGATTTGCGAACACTGGACCAGCCTCAATCGCCCGGCATATCTGCGCCCCCTCGACGACTCGAAAGGGTTCCCACCCAGTTGCGCCGAAGAATCCGACCGAGGTGATTGGCTTCCTGTGCAGACCGACGTCTCCGGTCGCCCGGGCGAGTTGGAGTGGATCTACCGCTGACCCTTGGGCGGTCCATAATCCGCCTGGGCCTTACGCGTGATCTTTCCGGGCCATCCTGTTCGCTGCCAGTTTTTGAGTTCGGGCAATCTCGATCACGGGCCACGTTCTTAACACGCTTCACAACAACACGTTGTGACCGCACGCCGCGTCGTGCCCGCAGCATAGCCTGCCACGCCGACACCCCTGTCCCGCCGGTCCGGTGATTGGTGGAATCCGTGCCCCCTTGCTATTCTACCGCCACGGAAATTCCACTACAGAATCTGAATTGCAGCAGCGGTTTGCGAGCGGGAGCACGAGATGAAATTTGCGGGACGGAACGTGTTAGTGACAGGCGCTTCAATCGGAATCGGCGCCGCCACAGCGATTGAACTGGCGCGACAGGGGGCCAACGTGGCCATCAATTTCCGGTCGCAGCGAGATAAAGCCGAAGCGGTCAAAGCGGAGATTGAAAAACTGGGGCGCAAGGCCCTGCTGCTGCAGGCCGACGTGGCCGACCAGCAGGCCGTGGAAGGCATGGTCGCCGAGACCGCCCGCGTCCTGGGCAGCGTCGATCACTTCGTCTCGAACGCCGTCTACAGCGACCGCCAGTTGATGCTCGAAGCCGACATGGCGGGATTCCGCCGCACGATCGACGTCTCGATGTGGGGCGCATTCTACGGTTTGCGGGCCAGCGCCCAGCAGATGGTGAAACAAGGCAAAGGGGGCTCCATCGCCATCGTCAGTTCGCCTCATGCTGTCATCCCCATTCCGACCGCCATGGCCTACAACATGGCCAAGGCGGCGATCGACCACATGGCCCGCACGGCCGCCATTGAACTCGTCGATCACCGCATTCGCGTCAATATCTTCCACCCCGGCTGGATCGACACCCCGGGTGAACGCAAGTTCTTCACCGAAGAACAACTGCAAGTGGGTGGCCAGAGCCTCCCCTGGAAACGACTCGGCACCCCCGCCGAAATGGCCAAGGGCATCGCCTTCATTCTCAGCGACGATTGCGACTACATGACCGGCAGCACCTTCAGCATGGAAGGCGGCGTCAGCCTGCCGTGGTGGTCGAACCGTGGCAGCGGCGAGATGTAATTCTCGATCATCCACCCCTCGGCACCGGGCGCAGTTCCGGTGCCCGCCGTGGAGAACCTGCCTGGCCCCTTCGTGCCGTCAGTTCCGCAGGCTGCGGGGACACTGCTTGTACCCCCTGAAAACTCGGCATAGAATTCGGTCCGCCTGCCGCACAGCATCGCGACAGACTTTTCCGTAGGTCAATCTGTGGAAAGACGTGCGGGCAATGAAACCTGCGATCTCCGACTGGTATGGTTCCCGGCTCGCGACCAGCGCCTGCTGGCGCGGGCTGCTCTGGGGAACCCTCTGCGCCCTCCTGGCCGCCAGTTGCGCATTCCTGCCCGTGATGCAGACTTTCGACGACTGGCTGTTTGATGGCTGTGTCTCGCTGCGTGGCCAACGTGACTCTGAGTTCGCGAAACGCATCGTCATCATTGAACTCGATGAAGAATCGTATCGCAGCCTGGGGGTCCCCGCGCTGTACATCAGCCCGCAACTCGCGCGCGTCATCGAATTCCTGAACCAGCACCAGGTCCGGGCCATTGGCGTCGACCTTCTGGTGCCCGAGTACGCGGCGTCGTTTCCCGGAATTTCCCCCCGCCCGGCGGGTGACCCCCGCCCGGCGGGGGACCCCCGCGTGTCTCCCGAACTCGACCTGATCGGCGACCCGGCCCCGCTCAGGGCCGCCGTGCTCCAAACAGACAACGTCGTACTCATCCAACGACTCTCGCCCCACGAGATCGTGCGTCCACTGGCCGCCTGGTGGTTGTCTCCCGAAACCGGTCCCGACAAACTGG
Organism: Planctomycetota bacterium; assembly: GCA_018242565.1. Taxonomy (GTDB): domain Bacteria; phylum Planctomycetota; class Planctomycetia; order Planctomycetales; family Planctomycetaceae; genus JACQFH01. The sequence continues at coordinate 4,724 of JAFEBR010001041.1, forward strand.
CCTGTGTCGAAGTCACCGAAGACCGCGACTACGTCGTCCGCCGGCAGAAACTGGTGTTCGACCATCAGGAAGACCGCCAGTGGCTGCGGTTCCGGCATTTTTCGGTCGCTCTCATGGAACTGGTCCGCGGCCAGCTTTCGGTTCTCGACGAGGGGCCCGATCGTCGCTTCGCCGGGGAAATCGTTCCGGTGGATGCCGACGACTGCCTGGCCATCAATTTTGCCGGCCCGCCCCGCACCGCCGCCCCGAACTCCGGCGCGTTCACCACCCTGCAGTTCCGCCGGGTGCTGCAATCCGCCACCAGCGATCAGCCCTCCTTGACCGAGCAGGACCTGCGTGCCTTACACGACGCCGTAGTCATCATTGGTGATACGACCCATGTCGGTGGCGATCGGCATTACACTCCCTACACCCACAGTTTTTTCGGTCTGCGCAGTGACTTGTCCCGCGGCATGATGAGTGGTGCCGAACTCCATGCGCATCTCGTAGCCACCCTCGGCGACCGCGCTTTCCTCCGGCATCTCCCCACCTGGGCCCATCTGGCACTGGTCTGGCTGACCGCCATCGCCCTGCTCATGCTCATCCCCCGCCTGGGACTGCATTACGGGCTCTGGTTCTGCATCGCCCACCATTTCGCCTGGAAGTTCCTGGCGTTTCTGCTCCTCGAAGCCTTCGATCTGCGCCTGAACCTGTCGACCATTCTCGCCACGGGCGCCATCGCCTACCTGACCGTCGTTGTCGAACGCTGGCGCTGGACGCGCTCCCTGCTGGGCACCCTGAAATCCAAAGCGCTCGTGCGGGCGCTCGAATTCCACCGGGGCGAATTCCTGCTGCGTGGCCAGCAACGAGTGGTGACCGTGATGTTCTCAGACATCCGCGACTTTTCGGATTTCTGCAGCCGACATTCAGCAGAAGCCGTCGTCAAAATGCTGAACGCCTACTTCACCGCCATCGTCCCCATCATCGAGCAGCACCAGGGCCTGATCGACCAGTACGCGGGTGACGGCATCAAGGTGGTTTTCAACGCGCTCGACGATCTGCCACAGCATCAACTGCAAGCCGTCCAGGCCGCTGTCGAGATGGTCAATTGTGCCCACCGTCTGCAGGAAACTTTCGCCCGCGTCCACGACTTCCCAAACTTCCGCATCGGCGTCGGACTGTATACCGGAGACGTCATTGTCGGAGCCGTCGGGTCACCGCGGCGGCTCGATTACACGGCGATTGGCGATTCCGTCAACGCCGCGGCCCGCATCGAAAGCGAGAACAAGAAACAAGGCTCCGAAATTCTCATCAGTGCCAAAACCTACGCCGCCCTCGACCCGGCGGACCGGACCACCTGGGGATGCCAGCCAACCGGCATTCCTCTCGACGTCAAAGGCGTCGGTCGGCTGGAAGTCCATCGCGTCGAGAGCCCCACTGCCCATTTGGGAAACGCCCCGCGCGGTCGTGAGAACGCATCATGAATTTGAAACTCTGTCTCGCCCTGGCCGTCTGGACACTGGCTCCACCCGACAAACCGGTCGGCTTGATCTACGAGTTCTCCGGTCAAATCGAGGTGACTTCCAAATCGGGCCAACCGGTGACGCTGCGCCCCCGGCAACTCAACTACGTGTTTCAGGGAGATCGTCTGCGAGTGGGCCCCGATGCCCAACTGACGATCGGATTCCTGCACGATTATCATTGGGAAAAACTGACACCGGGTGAAATCACCATCGCCGCCGATCACGGGGAACCAGCCGAACTCTGCGAACGCCTGGAACCCCCGGCGAAATTGCGAGGGCCCGCGGGCAAACACAGTGCCACCACCCTGGGTTCGGGCAAAGGAGCCGGCCTCGTCCTGCGGGCGCCCGTCACGGCCCCCGAGATTCCCCGCATCACTCCCTTCCTGGGTGAATCGATCGCCTCCGATCGCCCCACATTGACCTGGGCGCCGGTCGATGACGCGACCCGTTATCAAGTTGCGATTACCGCCCTCGGTTCCGATCGCCAGATCTGGACAACCCAGGCCACCACACCGCGTGCGACGTATCCCGCCGAGATCGCTCCCTTGAAACGCAATCGGGCTTACGACTGGCATGTGACAGCCCACCGCAAGTCGGGTGCCCCGCAACGGATCGCCCAGGGTCGCTTCACCGTCGCCGGGCCAGAGACCGTCAAAACACTCGAGTCACTCAATGCCTTGGCTGAGAGCGATCACCCCGTCGACCAACAACTCGCCCTCGTCAGTTTTTGCCGGGAATCTGCAGACGGCCCCGCACTGACGCTCGCCGAAAAACTGGTCCAGACCGCCCCCTCGGCCGACCTGTACCGACTGCTCGCCGATCTCTATCAGCGCGCCGGCAGACCGGCCGACCGTGACGCCGCCACCGAACTCGCCACAAAACTCGAAAAGACCGAACCTCCCTCGCGACCGGTTCCTTAGTCCCCGCAAAACCACCGCATTGCCACACACGACACCCAGTGGACTCCTGGCTTGAAAAAGGTACTCCCTATGCCTCGCCTTCCTTTCTGCCCGACCTTGGTCTTGCCGCGACCGGCCCTCACAGGGCGGGTCGGCCTCGGCCTGGCTGCGTGGTTTCTGGTCTCACCGGTGCTCTGGGCCCAGCAGGCGGCCCCCCCCACCAACCAACCCCCGGCGGAACAGGCCCCCTGGCAGAAAGTCCTGAATGAAGCCGATGCACACACCGTGCAAAGACTGACGCTGGCCCTGACCAAGGCGCTCGAAAACGACAAAATCCCCGAAGCGCAGCGGGCGGCGAACGACATCCTGGCCTTGCGTACGCGAGTTCAAGGGCCCAAGCACTGGCAAACCATCGACGCCGCGCAGCAATTGGCCGAAATGAAACTGCTCTCGCGACTGAAACCCGCCGACCGCACCGCGCTGACGTTATCCCGCACGCAACTCACCCGTGCCGAGCAATTGTTCGGCCAACGAAAATTCACCGAAGCCCTCGCTGTGGCGGAACAATCCCGACAAACGCGTGCCCGCCTGCTCGGCGAAAAGCACCCCGACACGGCTCGCGCCCAACTGCAGATTGCCAACTGCCGCACCTGGCTCAAAGACTACAAACCGGCCCAGGTCGCTTTTCTGAATGCGATGGGCGTGCTGCAGACCTCACTGGGAGAAGATCACCCTGACCTCGCGACCTGCATGTCAGATCTCGCGTACTGTCTGTCGCAACAGGGCAACATGGATGATGCCCAACTCTTCTTCGCGAAGAGCCTGGCCATCCGCCGTCGTGTGCTGGGTGATCTCGATCCCCAAACCCTGCTGACCTGCCGAATCGCAGCCACCCATCTCGACCGACCCGGACATTATCAACGGGCCACCGAATTGCGGACGCTGGCCATCGAACTGACCCAGCGCCAGTCGGGAGAACGCCACCCCGATGTCGCCGACCGCCGACTCGACCTCGCCCGCAACCTGCAGTCGCAACGGCAGACGGCTGAAGCTCAATCCCAGTTTGAACAGGCCCTGGCACTGCGGCGTGACACCCTGGGTGACGGTGCCCCCCCCACCATCAGCGCGTTTCGCGAACTGGCCCGGCACCATTACTTTTATGGGAACCTGCTCACCGCACGCGAGATCCTGCAGACGGCTCGAGCCGCCCGCCTGGCACGCGACGCGGCAGTAGACGAAGAACTGGCGGGCCTCGAATTC
>JAFEBR010001042.1 GCA_018242565.1 Planctomycetota bacterium
CAATCTGTTCTGTGCCGGCCTCACGTTGGCCTTGGCCTATCGCGTCAGCGGCAATATCTGGTTCCCGACCGCGGCCCACTTCGGCTGGAATTTCGCGCAGGGGGTGCTGTTTCAGATCCCCGTCAGCGGCATTCAAACCGACGGCCTCATCGACATTCAAGTTGTCGAAGGTGCTCCCCGCTGGCTGACGGGGGGCGAATTCGGCATGGAAGGCTCGATTCTGGGGACCGCAGCCGAACTCGGCATGTTCGTGATCCTGATCCTGGCCTGGCGAAAACAGGGAACCCGACCAGTCTCAGCAGAAACGGCGCTGCCAGCCGAGATGGCACCACAACCTGACACCCAGGCAGACATTTTTGTGGAAGAACCGGTCCAACCCGAATCAGACCCGCGCGACTGACGCACCTGGCGCGCAGGCTCAATCGGTTTCGAGCTTGTCTCAGCCTGCCAATCGAGTACACTTCCATCAACAAACGCTGATGGCTGTGCCGGTCGGCGACCCGATCGTTCGGTGTCTGGCTCAACCCGGCCTCAGCCCCAATCAAACCTGACCACACAGTGACCGCCCCTGGGTCACGACTCCTGCCGCGAGCGTCCCCCAACTGATGTCACTCCTGCCGTTTCAGCGACCCGACTCTTCGAAAGACTTCGCCTTTCCTCGTCGCCGGGCGTTACAGATTGGCGCCACCGGGGTCCTCGGCTGGTCGTTGCCCCAATGGCTGACCCTGCAGGCGCTGGGAGCCCCCTCGAAGTCGCGACCCGCCGCCAGGAATGTGCTGGTGATTCTGGAACAGGGCGGACTGTCGCACATGGATACTTGGGACCCGAAACCGCTGGCGCCGGTCGATCACCGCAGTCCGCATCGGCCCATCGACACCTGTGTCCCGGGGATCCAGTTCACCGATCTGCTTACGAAGACATCGCAGGTGGCCGACAAATTGACGGTCATTCGCTCGATGTGGCACGATAAGCCGGGAGCCAATGGCCATCCCGACGGCACTCAGTATGTCCTGTCGGGATCGCATCCGAACAATCCGCTGGAGATGCCCGACATCGGCTGCATCGTCTCGAAGTTGATCGGCAGCGAATGCCGGGAATTGCCTCCCTATGTCATGGTGCCGGGGAACGATGAACAGCACGCGTCGGCTCGTACCGGCTTCCTGCCGGCCGCAGCGCGGGTGTTCAAAACCGGCGGTTCGGACCTGTCGGACCCGCGCTGGAAGGTCGCCGACCTGTTGCCGCTGCCCGCAAATCAGGGTCCCCGCCTCGATCACCGACGGCAAATGCTCGCGGCGCTCAACTCGAGGTTTTCGGCAGGAAACGAAGCGGCGGCTGTCGAGCGGTTTTACGCGCAGGCGTTTGACACACTGACCAGCCCGCGTGTGGATCAGGTCTTTAACCTGACGACAGAAACACCGGCCACGCGTGAGTTGTATGGTCGCGGGCACCGGGGCGCGTCGTACCTGATGGGGCGTCGCCTGATCGAAGCCGGGGTGCGATTTGTGACGGTGGACGTCCGCTGGCCCTTTACGCCCGACGTGCCCGGCGGCTTCAACCTGAACTGGGACCACCACGATTTGATTTACACCTCGGGTTCGTGCGGGACGATCCGCAATAAAGCCGGGGGCGAAGGTCGCTACGGCATCGGCCATTGGGTGATGATGGGGAGTACCGACCACGCGTTCGCCGGCCTGATCATTGATCTCGATCAACGGGGTCTGCTGGCCGAAACCCTGGTGTGTTTCGTCACCGAGTTCGGCCGCACGCCGCGACTGAATGGCTTTCAGGGACGCGACCACTGGACCAACGCCTACTCGATCGTCATGGCGGGTGCCGGAGTTCCGGGAGGCCAGGTGATTGGACGCAGTGACGACGAAGGGGGCCACGTGCTTGATTCGCCATACACTCCCGAAAACTACGCGGCGACAATTTACGAAAAACTCGGAATCGACCACCGTCAGCCACTCTACACCAACACGAACCGCCCGGTCTATTTTGCACATCACGCCGAGCCGATTCCGGGAGTGTTGTAAGAGCCAGTTGACGGCGCCCTGTTCCGCCCCTCGTGGTCGGTCAGGATGGCAGCCCATGGTGCAGCGGAAATCACCGCAGCACCATCGCACTGACGCCCCACCGATCGGACAAACCGAGACTCGACCAGCAGAATCAGACAATTCGTCCGAAACACTCGGACGTGCCACGGGGTTAATAACTGATAGAACATCGTTTTTCCGTCCTGCTCAGGAGAGATTCCCCATGACTCAAAAGTTGCGACGGGACTGGTGGGCCTACGCGGTCCTGATCGCGGGTGTCATCTGGGGGGCCGTCGGCCTGGCGGCCCAGGACGCAGAACGCGGTTCCGACGATTCAGCACCGGCGCGCAATGCCCGGCGGGGCCGAGGCGGCTTTGGCGAGGCGCCACCACGTACGCCCGCCGAGGCCAACCGGGCCTCCACGGCCGAAGCGCTGCGTGCCGCGCTCAACCGCGATTCAAGTCCCGTCGATACGTCGCACCACGAAAAACGCATCTACGTCGCCAAGCATGTGCCGGCGCAAGGAATCGTCAACTCGCTGGAGCGGCATTACCGCGGCGATTCGGGAATGAGCCTGATCGCCGAGTCGGCCAGCAATGCGCTGCTGATCAGCGCTCCGCCAGACAAAATGCCGGATGTGGTGGCGACGATTCAACAACTCGACCTGGCCCCGGCTTCGGCGACGCTGGAGGTGACCATCCTGGACTGTCCTGAACTCGAAGCGGGGCGCGATGTCAGCATGCGTGATTTCACGGGCACGTCTGACAAGGTGCGGGCCAAGATCAGCGAATTCAGCAAATCCGGTCGAATTCAGCGTGTCCGCCGCTTCCGCGTCCAGGCTCTGAATAACCAGTTCACCAGCCTGCAGGTCAACGGCGACAAGCAAGCCGCACCGGGCGGACCATTTGCCGCCCTCCAGGCCGCCAATATGGCCGGTGGGCGACAGGCCAATCTGCCTCGTTTTCCAGCGGTGGGAACGGTCATTCAAGGCACCGCCCGCATTGCCGGGGAAACCGGCGTGGTCATGGAACTGACGATTCACGATGCGCCCCCGCCCCCGGACGGACAACAACCGACCCCGGTTCTGGCCACCCAATTCCAGGGAACACTCTCGGTGGGACGCGGGCACACCATCGTGGCCAGTGAAATCGCCACCGAAACCGAGAACGGTCCGTCCCGGATTGTGATTCTCGTTTCGGACGATGTGGTCGAACCGATCGCAGAGAAATCGTAACCGGGCATGCCCGGTGGTCCGCCTCACCCACCGGGCGCGTGCCCTGCCTGCCTATCCCGCGGACTCCGTCGGCATCACTTGGTGATGCCGACCTGGCTCAGCATCCAGGCGTATTCAAAGGCGGCCTCTTTCAAACGGTCATAACGTCCCGAAGCGCCACCGTGGCCGGCCCCCATATTGCACTTGAGTAA
>JAFEBR010001043.1 GCA_018242565.1 Planctomycetota bacterium
AAATCCCGACCCTCAGCCGCTCTTTTTGGCTCAGCCGTGCCTTCCCCATCGTCCCCTCGAAAACGTCTCCAGTGTGACATTTCTATCGAGGACGCGGTGTGACATTTCTAAAGTGGGCTGACAGTGTGGTGTCTTCATCGTTTCACGGACACGAACCAAGCACCTCAAGGGGAGCATCAAGAGGCACACCTGGCGTCGGATACCCGGCAGACCAATACAGCGGCAGTGCTCGAAATGTCATACGCCCTGGGCCGCACAGGCCTTCAAATAGGGCCGTCCGACTCCAGTTTCAGGCCCGGCGGTTAATCGACACAGGAGACAACTTCGCGCACGCGGCGTAAATCTTCGGCCAATTGCTGCTGCAGAGCAGCCACCCCGGCGAAGGGTCGTGTGTCGCGAATCCTGTCTACGAATTCCAGAGCCAGTTGGGCACCGTACAAGTCACCGGAAAACCCCAACAGGTGGGCTTCAAACTTACGTTCCTGGTCCGCAAACGTCGGATTCGGCCCAACATTTACACCGGCCGGATACCAGGTTCCATCAACTCGGACCCGTGTTGCATAGACTCCGTCACGGGGCAGAACAGTCCGGATTCCGCTGAAGTTCGCCGTGGGAAACCCGATGGTTCGCCCCCGTTCAGCTCCCCGCACAATCGTTCCGGAAACCTGATACGGGTTCCCGAGCAATCGGGCGGCCTCACGAACGTGTCCTTCCAGGATCAGCCGCCGAATTTCCGTCGACGAAATCAAGGCATCGCCAGCCGTCACCAACGGAACAATCTGCAATTCGCGCCCCGCATCGCGACAAAACTCGGCCAGCGTCTGATTGGTACCTGAACGATCACGACCGAAACAGAAGTTGGGCCCCTCAACCAGCCCCCGGGCATTCAGGGCATTCAAAACAATCTGGTCGAAGAATTCCCGCGGCCCCAGGTTCAACAATTCCGGGCCGGTGGGATAGACGAGCACCGCATCCACACCGGTCTGTTTAAACAGTTCGAGCTTGCGATCGATGGTGGTCAGCAGCGGCGGAGTCTGTGTGGGGCGCAGAAAACTGACCGGATGGGGATCAAACGTAAAGATGACCGCCGGACAATCATGCTGCCCGGCACAACGCTTTAACACGTCGATCATGCTGCGATGACCGAGGTGCACGCCGTCAAAGTTACCGATCGAGACGTAGCCGTTCCGGCACAACGCCAGGTCGTCCAGTCCGCGAAGAACCTTCATAGTGCGTATTTTTTCAGCTTGTCGTGATCGAGTTCGATTCCCAACCCGGGCTTGGTGGGGATCTTCAGGTATCCCTCGGCATCAATCTCGAACGGAGTGGTCGTCAGGTCTTCGATGTATTCGCAAGGGGTCAGGTATTCTACGTAGCGGGCCACGGGCATCGCGGCCGCGAGTTGCAGATCGGCCGCCACGCCGATCGCCGTGTTCCATCCATGAGACACCATCTGCACATTATGATCAAAGGCATACCAGGCAATCCGGCGGGATTCGCTCAGCCCGCCGTTTTTCGTACAGTCGGGCTGAATGATGTCCACCGCACGCCGTTCAATCCAGGGGATGAACGACTGCCGGCGCGTCAGCACTTCGCCAGTCGAAATCGGCACGGGGGATTGCCGGGTCAATTCAACGTAACCCTCAATGTCGTCAGGCGGGAGCGCCTCTTCAAACCAGACGATATTGAAATCGGCCAGCATCTTGGCAGTTTCACGGGCCCAGTTCAGGCCGTGTGGCCAGAATTGCTCGCTGCCGCCCGCATCGACCATCAAATCGATCTCGGGCCCCACGGTATCGCGGGCCGTACGAATGAGCAGTTCGTCGAATTTCCGATCGCGGCGACCAAAAGGGCGCCAACCCATCTTGATCGCTTTGAACCCACGAGCCACGACATCCTGCAATCGAGTGCGCAACACATCGGGTTCATCAAACAAGATCGAACCGTAAGGCTTGATGCGATCGCGATAATTGCCGCCGAGCAGACGTGACACGGGCTGCCCACAGGCCTTGCCCATGATGTCCCACAGGGCAATATCCAGACCGCTAATGGCGTGTTCGACCGCCCCGCCGCGCCCCTGCCAGAAGGTCGACTGCCGCAGTTTCTCGGTGACCCGCTCGGGTTCGACGGCCGACTCGTTTTTGAGCAACGGCCAGAGCAACCCCATCGCGCCTTCGGTTAGTGCCCCGGAGGTGAACACGCTGCCGACGCCGGTAAGGCCCTCGTCGGTGAGGACTTCGAGCAGCGTATGCAGGTTTTCTTTTTTCTCGTGCCCCTGCGGCCAACCGCCATCGACGGTGGCACCGACCAGCGGAATCACGTTGACTTTGACAATTTTCATGACGGTATCCTGAACCGAATCTCAATAGTCTTTCAAAATCGGCACGACGTGCCGCTGCAATTCACCACCCGTGACGTGAACCGTACCCTGCCGATCCACATACACGTTGATTTCACTGCGCACCCCGAATTCCGGCAGATAGATCCCGGGTTCCACCGAGAAACAGGTACTGCGCAAAACGCGACGTTCTTCATGCGTTTCCAGGTTGTCCATATTGGCACCATTTCCATGTGTTTCCTGGCCGATGCTGTGGCCCGTCCGATGGCAAAAGGCTTCCCCGTAACCGGCCTGGTTGATGACGTCCCGGGCGGCCTGATCGACCTGCCATCCTTGCAGCGTTTCTCCCAAGGCAAACGCGGACTTGACCCGCGCGATGGCAGCGTCACGGGCCCGCGCCACGATTTGAAACACCTCCTCATATTTGGCTGGCACTTCAGTGCCGATGAATCCCACGCGGGTGAGATCACTGTAGACAGCCCGGGGCTTTTTGCATTTCGCCCACAAGTCGACCAGTACAAAGTCTCCCGCCTGTATGGGCGCATTGCCCGTTTCGTAGTGCGGATCTCCGCTGTGCGGCCCGACTCCCACGATGGGCGCGTGATCGGCATGCACCCCGTTTTCCTCAAAATGTCGCAGAATCTCCGACTGCACCTGCCGCTCGGTCAGCGTTTCACCACGTCGCACTCGATCTGCAATAAACCGCCAGACACGAGCATACGCCGAGTTGGTGTGCCGGGCAGCTTCCTGATGCATCTGCCATTGCTCTTCGTCCCAGGCGGCTTCGAACAACTGCACCAGATCTCCGGATGAGGCAATTTCCACCCCGAAACTGCGGACCAGTTCGACAAGCCCGCCATCGACTTTGGAGACGTACGGATTCCCATTCCGAGGCGAGTATTCCATGGCAATCCGCCGGGAACCGCCCACCATTCGCTGTAACCCGGCTTCGAGATCCTGCCAGCGCAGATACACCGATTTTTCACCCGGGAGATGGTCGAGAGACCCCGTTTCGATCCGATGGACGAGTTTCGACGGCGCTCCCTGGGCCGGCACGAAATAGAAAAACCGCCGCGACATCAG
>JAFEBR010001044.1 GCA_018242565.1 Planctomycetota bacterium
ACCTCGCAAAATTTGGAATCTTTGGGAAAACGGCCGAGATCCGCTCGCATGGCGGCCACGCGTGAGGCTGACGCCCGTGTTGATTTCCCCCAAACGCGCTCGGCCTGCACCTGGCCCAGCAACCCAGCCAGGGCGGTCGGTAATAATTCGCAAAACAGGAATTCTTTGGCAGAACTGCGGAAAAACGACGACCGGCGATCCCCAACGACCGCAACCACCCGCAGCCATGCTAGGGCAGCGAGGTCCTTGATCCGGCAAGTTGTAGAACAGACTGACCCCCGGTCGGCAGCCGGTGGCAAGGGTGCTGTCCCGCCACGGAACCGAGTCGATGCAGGCACTCCGAACAAAACGGGAATTTTGGAATTCTTTGAGAGATTCGCGGAGAAAGTGACCGCTCATCGGAAATCCCGGGCTGGCAACCTGCCGGCCACTTCGAGCACCGCGTTGCTTGTCAGTGGCGCTCGACTGAAAGTCTTCGGGTGGTGCCTCTCGTTCCATGAACTGGCCGGGCCACGCATTAACTGGTATGCCACCACAACTCGGCACTGGTTTGTCCCTGTACGTTGGAACCGAAGTTCTGAAACACTCACACACCCGACGTGTTCCAAACCTCGGGGAATCACCGAGAATCGTTCCTGTCGGGGTGACACTGGTCCCTGTGCAACCCCGGCGCTGACGGCCCGTTTCGACTCGTTGATTTTCACATCCTGCTGCGCTAAGATCGCTGTTCTCTCATTCCACACCTTTACGTGACAGGAGTTTGCGCTTATGTCGACTGGCTCGGGAGGCGGTATCACCAGTGTTCTCCAGGAAACGCGGACGTTTCCACCGCCGCGCGACTTCAGTGCCGCGGCTCACATCAAGAGTGAAGCCGACTACGAGCGGATGTGGAACAAGGCCAAAGACGATCCGACGGCGTTCTGGGGCGAACTCGCGAATCAGCTCGACTGGTTCCGCAAGTGGGACAAGGTGCTGGAAGGCGAAATGCCCGAGACGAAATGGTTCGTCGGCGGTCGGCTCAACGCCTCGTACAACTGCATCGACCGGCACCTCAAATCCTGGCGCAAAAACAAAGCCGCCATCATCTGGGAAGGGGAACCCGGCGATACGCGCGTCCTCACCTATCAGGACCTGCATCGGGAAGTCTGCAAATTTGCCAACGTCCTGAAGAAACTGGGCATCCAGACCGGCGACCGTGTCACCCTCTACATGCCGATGATCCCCGAACTGGCCATTGCCATGCTGGCCTGCGCCCGGATCGGCGCCACACACTCGATCATTTTCGGCGGCTTCAGTGCCGACGCGGTCGCCGAGCGCAATAACGACGCCCAGGCGAAACTTGTGATCACTGCCGACGGTGGATGGCGCCGCGGCCGTGAAGTTGAATTGAAAAACTCGGTCGATACGAGCCTCGAAAAGTCCCCCACGATCGAAAACGTCGTGGTCGTCCGCCGCACAGGCAGCCCCATCCACATGGAACCGGGCCGCGACTACTGGTGGCACGAATTGATGGCCGATGCCAACCCGGAATGCGATCCGGTCGAAGTCGACTCCGAGCATCCGCTGTTCATCCTGTACACGTCCGGCAGCACGGGGAAACCCAAGGGGGTGCTGCACACGACCGCCGGTTACACCCTGGGCACGATGCTGACGTCGAAGTGGGTCTTCGACCTCAAGGACGAAGACACCTACTGGTGTACGGCGGACATCGGCTGGGTGACCGGACACTCGTATATCGTGTACGGCCCGCTCGCCAACGGCGCGACCACCGTCATGTACGAAGGTGCCCCGAACTGGCCCAACGAAGGCCGCTTCTGGGAGATCATCGAGAAGTACAAAGTCAACATATTCTACACCGCTCCCACGGCGATTCGGGCCTTCATCAAGTGGGGCGACGAATGGCCTGCCAAGTTCGACCTGACCAGTCTGCGTCTTTTGGGTTCGGTCGGCGAACCGATCAATCCCGAAGCCTGGATGTGGTATCACCGGGTCATCGGTGGCGAACGCTGTCCGATCGTCGACACCTGGTGGCAGACCGAAACGGGCGCAATCATGATCAGTCCCCTGCCCGGGGTCACCACGACCAAGCCCGGCAGTTGCACTCGCCCATTGCCGGGGGTGGTTCCCGATATCGTGACGAAAGACGGCCAGAGCCTGCCCTTGAATTCCGGCGGTCTGCTGGTGATGCGCCAGCCGTGGCCTTCGATGCTGCGAACGCTGTACGGAGATCACAACCGGTTCGTGAAGACGTATTTTACCGAAATTCCCGGTTGTTACTTCGCTGGTGACGGCGCTCGGCGTGATGCCGATGGCTATTACTGGGTGATGGGGCGCGTCGACGACGTGTTGAACGTCGCCGGCCACCGCTTGAGCACTATGGAAATTGAAAGCGCGCTCGTCTCGCACCCGCAGGTCGCCGAAGCGGCCGTGGTCGGTTTTCCGCACGACATCAAGGGGGAAGGCATCTGCTGTTTCGTCACCTTAACCGGAGGCGACGGCGACGATGAACTGAAGCAGCATCTCAAAGAGCACGTCCGCAAACAGATTGGCGCGCTGGCAACTCCTGACATGATCCGCTTTTCCAATGCCCTGCCGAAGACCCGGTCGGGGAAGATCATGCGGCGCTTGCTGCGCGACATCGCGGCGGGACGCGAACGCATTGGCGATACGACCACTCTGGAAGACTATTCGGTCCTCGCGAAACTGCGCACGAGCGAAGAATAGCCACCTGACCGGCCAGGTGGGTGGTTCCCCGAATCGCCCGCCGGGCTCAATGGGGCTTACCGAACCGGTGCCGTCACCGCCACCGGCCTTCCCCGCCAGGATTGCCGTTCGGTCTCAGTGCCTCTGGCCGCGAAACGAAACCTACCGGCAGAAAAGGCACATCCGATCATGCACAACGGAGCTTGGACAGTGGAACAGCCACCCGCTGCACTTCGGGTGGTCTGCCATTCACGGCCCGCCGTCTGGCGGACAGTTTGAATGCCGGCGGGAACGATCGTGCCGCCTCTGGAAACTCGCGTCTGACACCCACTGGTCACCTCCCGAGGATGCCGATAGACTTTAAAATGAGTTTTGACCGGGTCAATCCGGCGACCTTTTCACGTGAGCCCCGTACCGCTATGACTCCGACCAACGATCCCAAGGACATTTTCCAAGTCTATCAGACCGGCGAATTGACGGTTGTCGGCTTTGGCGGGCGAGAGATCCTCGATCAGCTCGATCTGTCCCGGTGCCGGTCTGAGATTGTCGAACTGGTCGAAAAGCACCAGGCCAAGATTTTG
>JAFEBR010001045.1 GCA_018242565.1 Planctomycetota bacterium
CGCAATTTGATCGAAGGCCCGACAGCATCCGGGGCTGCGGGACGGAGACACAAGTTTTCTGATGAGTTCCGGGTCTGCACTCGCAGTGTCCACATTCTTTGCAACTGACAGGCTACTCGTTCGGGACGACGGAAATGCCTGCGAGAGTAAGAACATTCGCCACCACCGCTTTACATCACCCGCTCCAACCCGACTGGCTAAGTTGCAACCGTTTCAGAATCGGCCCGAAGGTGGCAGGAATTCGTGATCTTCATTTCGTTAGTTCCAACGGAGCGAAAGTACAGCCAGAAATCCCTGCGCGCACGAGTATCTCGAATCCCTTCTCGGAAATTACGACAACATCTGGTTGACCGTAAATGCGAAACAAGTTCGCGTCGCCAATTTTGCGCTCGCTCAGCACGAGTCGATCGATATTGTACCGATGCGATTTATCCAGTCCCCAGGTTCCACCCCGACTTAGACACGAGGCACGGCGGTCGATGACGTCTCGCATCGTCATGTAGTTTGCAATGGAATAGCGCTTCCGCAGCGTCTGTCCGAATGGTGTCCGGATGCGAAATCGTAGCCACTGGATCGCCTGGGGTGCAATTTGATCCAGCAACCTGCGGAATCGGTCTGACATGATATGCAACTCGCCAGCGGTGTAAGGCATGTCTCGCCAGGCCCCCTCGTCGGATACAATTGAAACCATTTTCGGGTTCCAGTTATCGACCGGAGTTCCTTGAAAAAGGGTTTCCCATTGCTGATAGAACCACATGGGAAACCAGAGCGTGGCACCATTGGTCTGCAAAGTGGGGCCGCGATTCAGCCCTTGCACGGTCGAGTGTTTCGAATCGTTCTTGTCAACGGCCCATTGCCAGGGGCTGTAAAGACGCAAAAATCGCATGCCAACTCTTCCATTACTCGACTGGACACATTTCATTCAGCCGCATGCCGATAAATGATTGTGAGTCCAGCAATTCCTTGAATCGATCGGTGCAAACCACGTAATGAGATGCGCCGAAAACGCGAAAAAAATGCCTTCGGCCAATTTTTGAGCCGTCACATACCACCGGACCGCGGACCTTGTAGTTACTGGACTCAGTGAGACTCCAAAGTCCATCGGCCACGTGCGTGTGACTTCGGTCGATGCAGTCAATCGACGCCAGAATCTTTCCCAGGGCAAATCCTTCAATCTCGGCATCTCCGTCATCACGCATCAGCCGTACGGGCAGAAACTGGATCACTTGCGGGAAATGCGTTTTGAAAAAGGATTGCATTCGTCTGGAGAAGATTGGACATGAGCGCGAGCCGACCTCAGCGTAGTCAAATGGGACGGCGACGGTCGGGTAGACAACAATCGCACGCGGATCCCAGTCCTTGATACGAGTGCGATCAGTCCGGACAAACCGGTCGAGATCCAGCGGCATATCGAGTGGCCATGGATTTTGTGTCCCAGGAATACGTGGCGCATATGCTTCAACGCGATATAGACGCATCATTCAATCCCATCGAGTCTGGGTAGCCCGAGCCGCCACAGGCGTTTTCTCCGCTCTTTCAACGCAACGTGGACATTGTTCGTCTGTACAAAGAAACCTTCGATCGTGCCAGTTATTGGTTCTTTCCGTCTTTCCGACGAGCGTGTGTGATAGGAATACGAATCACGGGGACACCGAATGTCAGGCAGGATATGCGATAAAAACCCCGCGTACCAAGGTCGACATTTTCTGGGATACTTTAACAACGGCGAATCATCAGTCAGCGACCGGGGCAGCCGGTCTATGTCGCTGCAGTGCATGCCGTCCCGGCTGAACACGGGGCCGCGGAGGGCTTCGTTACGGTCATCCCCTGCCACGGGCTCCCGGAACTGAACGGGAATTGCTCGCATGCTCATTCGGCGGATTCGGCGTCGCCGCATTCGCCCAGAATGCGGGCCAGAGGTGACCTCAGCAGCCAATCTGGCGATGCAGCCCATTGAACGTTGAGTTGGTTTTGAATCGGGCGGGTTTTGTCCAAGCGCTGGAGTTCCGCATGCTGCGCAAACGCGACGAAGCCGAAATCGCCGGTAGACATGGGATTGTTGTGTCCGTCAAAGAGTTGTGTCCCCGCGTTCCCTGGTTCATACGGACGCCAAGAGAATGAACACCTCAGAAACACGCGTCAAGATGGATCTTATGCCTGCTCGACTCTTGCGTATCGACTTGCTCCGGCTCTCTTCGGCGTCGCCGCAGTGGTCGTCGCCCCACTGGACCAAGATTCCCGACGTTGCGGCTACCGACATTCCTGCCGGCGATGCGGTTATCCCCAAACAAGAGCACCGGCCCACGATGCGATTTAAGACATGCACGATGGCGATTTCACTGGGGGCCAATACGTCCGCATTTTGCTAACGAGCCAGCCCGGCTTTCGGTGACCGAGACTCTCCGTGAACGCCTGAACTGCCATCCCTGGTAGTCAGGTACAGAATGCCGTATTGGGCTGCTGTCGATTGAAGAAAAGCCGGATCGGTTGGTCATGAGAAGCGTAGCAACGACTTTGTCCCCGGAATCGGGATCGCTCGTCCATAACCTTTTCAGGAATTCCGCAAATTTGAAGTCATTTCCTGTGCGCTAACTCGCATCTTCCGCATTAATAGGGGGTAGAGGCGCTGAACTTCGTTTCACGTCAGGAGTTATTTCCCAGAGGCTGCGATGATTCTGGACAGGCGCTCAAGGCACTTTGGGAGACCACGATCAATCGACTCTGCATGTCAGACGGAGGATGTCATGGGCCCGTTCCGCGGGTCAGGCTGCAGGCAGGAAAACGATACCGCAGCAGAACGCGTCCTGAGGGGTGTGATCGCTGTTATCTGCTCACCCTTCTCTCGCTCATTGCGGCGTCGCGGTAGTGGACTGGCGATTCAGGCTTGGAGGCGATCGAGATTTTCTCCGGAGATCGGGTATGGTCCAAACAAACAGCACCGGCGGACGGCCCGATGACTCACGTGGACATTCGCGATTTCACAGGAGGCCAACACTTTTCGACGCGCCGGACGAGCCAACTTTGGCTCCGGTTCCGTTTGCAGTAACAGAGCACCTGCGTTGCCCTGCCCGGCAACCTGGAATTGTCGGTCGGACACCACGGCTTTCGTTTGAAATACAGCCTGATCGGTTCGGGAAGGCTGATCACCTGCAGAGCAGTGTCCCTGTCTTCATCTTCGCGGTGGTGGAGGTCCCCGCGTCTTCAATCCAAAATGGACCTGTGGACATGTCGACTGTTGCAGAATTTACTGCCGACGTCGGACGGATCGACTGCGAAACCCATGCAGATCGTCCC
>JAFEBR010001046.1 GCA_018242565.1 Planctomycetota bacterium
AGAACCGGTCGGCCAATACGGTCAACGAAATCACGGCGGTCACGAACTCGGTCGGTTCCGGATGGGCGCAGCCCATTTACGACAGGAACGGTAACATGACGACTCTTCCGCAACCAGCGAATCCGTCTACGAGTTACACTGGGACATACGATGCATGGAACAGGCTGGTAAAGCTGGTCGATCCGTCGAGCGGCAATTTGGTGCAGACAAACGCCTATGATGGCAGGACTTTCCGCACCATCCGCGATACGTATACGACCGGGGTTTTGACAGAAATCCGCCACTTGTACTACACAGCCGGCTGGCAGGACATTGAGGAGCGGTTGGGAACATCCACCAGCGCTGACCGGCAGTTCGTTTGGGGCCGGCGCTTCATCGATGCGCTTATTCTTCGCGACCGCGACGCGATGAATAGCGGAGTCCTAAATGAACGCCTTTATGCCCTCCAAGACCCAAACTGGAATTTCGTCGGCGTCAGCAATTCGACGGGTGCCATTCAAGAGCGCTACTCCTACGATGCCTACGGTTTATTCACGTTACTTACGCCTGGATTTCGCAGCCAATCGAGTTCAACTATCTCTTGGGAATCATTGTACGGTGGTAATCGTTGCGATTTGTCAACTGGGCTGTACATCGTGCGCAATCGCGTCCTTAGTCCAAACGCGGGAACTTGGCTCCAACGTGATCCATTGGGTATGCGAGATGGAATAAATTTGTATGCGTTTCTCCAAAGTCAACCAACTCAGCGATCCGACCCCAGCGGCCTTCAGGCCGAAGGAGGTTTGTATATCCCTAGACCTTATGGAACTCGACCCCCAACAGCGTTTCCATCACCATATGCGCCTGGCCCCAACGGCTGGGAAGAAATGTCACTATCCGATGCGTTCACAAAGTGGTTCGAATTCCACAATCCAAAAAACCATGAAAACTGTAGAATTAGATGGAATCAGGGATGCTTTGGCGTCGCCTCTGCCTATTGCGGTGCCGACTTACAACATCCAGCGAATCACATGCGTTGCTATGCCAATGTGCAAGACGCGACGGTTGCGCAACTATTGCTGAAGAATAAATGCAATGGACTTTGCTACTCAGGCAAGAAGTCGCAACCGCGGCTAATTGCTCTGTCCTTTAAGGACTTTAAGAGCTGGTGGGACAACAATGAGCCTCGTTATGAATTAGGCCCTGACGGTCGTGTTAATTTCATTTGGGCAGGCGGAAGAGGAGGATTCGCAAACCGATATGACTTTCAGTATTTTCGAGATGAAGACGGCCTGTGGTATGGTGCTTCTGACACAAAATGCGCGATACGAACGGATAATCTAGACACTTATTTAGATGGGAACGTTTATGGCAAATGCGGAAGCAAGAACGCCTTGGAGAGCCCCGATGATCCTTCAGCATTTAATTGTCGCGACAAAGACGATCCCAGACAGTATCGATGGATACGAGTTTGGTGCGTTGTCTGCGAAGGCAACAATCCAGCCCCCGGGCGAAAACGGACCGGCAATGACCTTTCAACGAATCCTTAATACATCGGTCGTGCGTAAATGATGATCCAGTACCTAAAAGGTCACAATTGCAGTCGAGGAAACCATTTTCATGAATAACATTACTTGTTCAACTATTATATTCAGCGGGAAACGAAAAGTTGGTAGTAATTAGCTTGATTCCGCTCTATCGACTTGTGCTTAAGCCCGTCTCGGGCAGAAATCCTGCTTCGGACGATCTGAGTGCGGCTGGCTGTTGCGCGGAAGTGACGTTATCGTTTCAATGTGTTTTAAAGCAAAGTGTTATAAAGAAGGGTAAATAAGCGCAAGTTTTCCTAAGGTCTTTTTCATTTGTTTGAGGATGCCGATGCGACAGTGCCTAGTCCTTCGATGGTCAGCTTTAGTTATTGTGGGTGTTGGTGCTGCGATTATTGCTGCCTACTTTATGGCAGAACGGAACGTTCAGGACGATTTCGAAAAACGGCGAGAGAGGATGTTGATAGTGTGGTGGGCTGTTAGTAATTATTTGGCGCATGGCGAGCCACTTGTTGGCGAGAATGACGGTGGCCAAAAGAGCGTCCAATATAGCTGGCGCTTTCAGGTCAGTCCGCTTTGTGAACCGCCAACAGCTTCGAACGAGCCCAGGTTTGACGAGAGTTGGGATTCGCCGCACAACATGGTCATCGCACGCGATATTACTTGGGGGCGCGCTTTGCATGATGCGGCTGGATTCGCAACGGTCTTTATCGTCAGGGGCCCAGATACACCGTTTGAATTGGGAAAGTGGTCCGAAAGTACGGCGTATTCGCGAAACTTGATCCTACTTTTTGAAGTGCGGCAAACGAAGATACGCTGGATGGAGCCAGGGGATTTGCAGCTCAATGAACTATTGGC
>JAFEBR010001047.1 GCA_018242565.1 Planctomycetota bacterium
GCCCCGGCGGTCACTGAAGCAGTCGAACATGACAGCGACCGCCGGCAGACATCACAATAATAACCCCCCTGGGCGCTGCTCCGGGGTGGTCACTGATTCAACTTCCGCCCGTGTCAGCAACTGAACGGAAACCTACCAGACCTTCGACTGGCCGGCGACAACAGGAATCTGAAACCTATGCAAACTATTGAGAAAATCACCGGCCGTGGGATCCCCCTGGTGCTCGACGATATCGACACCGATCGGATTATTCCCGCCCGCTACCTGCGGTGTGTCACCTTCGAAGGGCTGGGGGAACATGCTTTCGAAGACGACCGACAGCAGATGCCGGGGCACCCGTTTGACGACGCCCGCTTTCAGGGGGCGAGTGTCCTGGTCGTAGGTCGAAACTTCGGCTGCGGCTCATCTCGCGAACACGCACCGCAGGCTTTGATGCGATGGGGCATTAAGGCGATTGTCGGCGAGTCGTTCGCCGAGATCTTTTTCGGCAACTGTGTTGCCAATGGCATCCCCTGCGTAACTGTCTCGGCAGACGACGCCAAGAAACTCGAAGCGGCCGTACTGGCTCAACCGGCGGGCGAAATCACCGTCGATCTGACCCAAAAGGTCGTGCGGGCGGGGAGCCTGTCCGTCCCTTGCACGATGCAAGAGGGCGCTCGCCAATCCTTGGTGACCGGCAACTGGGACTTCCTGGGCCAACTGGTCGAAGCCGCACCGCAGATTCGCGAGACTGCGTCCCGCCTGCCCTACATGCGAAATTTCGCCTGACGCCGCAGCGTGTGGAACCATGAAAAACAGGGATGTGGGTGGCGCCTCGGCACCACCCACATCCCTGTGATTACGCGGCCGGCCCGGTTTTCGCCGCGAGATTTCGAGCCAGCCTTGCGATCGGATGACCAGTCCGCGGGTTACTTACCGGCGGGGGACAGAATCGCCAGAGTCAACAGCGCGTAGGCGGTGGCCATGTTGGGGTCCCCTTCCATCCACTTTTTCTCGCCATTGACCCAACTGCCATTTTCCTTCTGCAGTGACAGCAACTGCGAGGTCAGTTCGGCACGCCAGTCGTGCTGCTTGCCCGAAGCTTCCTCGAACGTTTTGACCTGCATTGTGTCGAGCGCTTTGGCCAGCGTGTGGTAATAATAGAAGAGGCCAGCCTGCCCCATGCCGGGATTCTCTGCCAGCGAGTAGTGCTTCTGCAGCCATTTATAGGCAGCCTGCACGCGCGGATCCTTGGCATCCACCCCCGCGTAAATCATGCTCTTCAAGCCGGCATACGTCATGCTGGCGTAGGACCGCAGGCCACCGTTTTCCGTCGCTCCTGCCTGGGAATTTCCGCCACCGGCTGGCGTGTAGTAGAAGCCCCCATCATTCACCTTGGACGCAAATTCGGTCGTGTTGTGTTCCGACTCGAGGTTCTGACAGCGTGACACGAATACCACGGCGTTCTTCATGGCCTGGTCATCGGGGCCCACTCCGGCCGCCTTGAGGGCTTCCAGCAGAAACGCCGTGTTCGAGAGATCGGGGCGTTTCGAATTGCCGTAGCCCGCACCACCGAACCGCACATCATCGGGTTTAACGTCTTCGGTATCATCCCACTGGAGCTTCTTCAGGAAGTCGCGGGCATTTGCGATCTGCTTGTCGTACTGATGCTGATCATTGGCAGCCTGGAATGCCAGCAGCGAGATGGATGTCTCGTAATTCCGATGGCCGCTGTTCTTTTCGTAGATGCCGCCGTCGCTTTGGATGAACGATTCCAGATTCTTCAGCGCCTTCTGCAGCATCGGGTCAGACGGTTCGACTCCCGCCTTCAGCAGCGCGGTCGTGATCAGCCCCGAGATGCCCGCCGCCGTGGGAGACGTCCAGCTCCCCTCGTCTGCCTGGGTGGTGCGGAGGAATGCGATGGCGGCCTGTCGTGCCTCGGCGACCTTGGCCGCCGGCTTGTCGTCAGCCTGAACCCGGGGTTCCACCCACAAGCCCGCGAAACCGATCATTCCTGCGCACAGCGTGGCGAAAGATCGGACCATTCTTCGAGTCGTTTGCCGCATGACACACCTCTCATTTGCCGGGAAAAACGCGGAAAAACCAGTTTTCATCCGCTTCAACTCTACCGCGGCCTGCCGGACCTGCCTAGGGGGGCCCGCCAGATAAAAAATGCGCTGCCGCGGACAAAAAAACGCCCGCGGACCTGCCCGCACGACGTCGCATCCGGCACCACTCCCTTCCCGGAACAGGATCAAATCGGACGGAACTGGCCGGTTGTACGATCCACCGAGTCAGACGCGGGGACTGTGGAAAGGACTGCAGGCCGGCGAAAACACAGACATTGGATTCGATAAGTAGGTATTACGAATGGTAGTGTCATGCCAAGGTTGATCACCAAAAATCGCTAACTCGTACTTACCAATATTGATTGCAAATTAACCATTCAACCGATTACGATATTGGGTGACGGGCCAAATCTCCGTCTTTACAGTAAAGGTGCGTGTTTTATGGCAAGAATGAAGCGTGGGGATCGCACCCAGGCCGTACGCGATTATCTCGCAGAACACCCGGACGCGACTCCCAAATCCGTTGTGGCAGGACTCGCCGAGAAAGGGATCAAGGTCAAAGTGACACTTGTGAACAGCATCAAGTACAAGAAGCCGTCCGGCAGTGTGGCGGGCAGTTCCCGAGTACGGGCGATTGCGGGTGGCTCGCTGGGTTTCGAGCATTTGCTGGAAGTCAAGCGACTGGCTGATGCCATGGGTGGCACCGAACAGGTGCGCCAGGCACTCGATGCGTTGTCTCAATTGCGTTAAAAAAACTGAATTGGGCTGCAGTTTTTGGAAACGCCACATTCGCGGTTGAGTGTGGCGTTTTTTCTTCCAGGAGCGATCAGCCTCAGACCGTGCGCCATACCTTCCCCTGGCCGTGGCGACGGCTACGATCCCCACTTCTGCAGATACAACTGGTAGGCCAACTTCCAGTTGGCCGAACCGAAGGCGCCCGAACTTTCGTGGGTCAGCCCGATCGGCCAGGTTCCAAGCCGCAATTGCCGGTCGCGGGCCAGTCGACAGAAATCCAGATCGTAGAAATGGAAGGCAAACCGCGAGTCAAAGGTCACCTGCCGCGACAGCAATACCTCTTTCCGGGACGCCAGCAGCAGGCCATCGAGCAGTTCGCACTCCGCCGGGACGTTGCCAAACCAGGCAATCTGGCCACAGTAGTTCGCGCCGTGTGAGACCCGGCCGCTCAGATTGGTCGGCTGGTCCCAGGTGAACTGTTCATCGACGAACACCCAGGCCGGTTGACGGGGCACGCGACGGCGGTTACCGGCCACCCCCAGAACGTCATAGGCCTGCAGGCCTTCCAGCAACCGGTCGGCGAAAAAGCAGTCGTCGATCCAGACGTCGTCGTGCACAAACACCAGGATTTCGGCGCTGTCGGTACCGCGAATCCGTTCGTTATAGACGTCGGGCAGGCCACGCGCGTTCTCGAAGTAGAGTCGGGCCGACAGGCGACGATCATGCTGCAACCGACGGAGAGACAGCCCCAGAGCGGCCTGGGTCCAGAACTCCCGTTCGGTTCTGCGGCTGGCGGCGACCAATTCGATCATGGAACGCGAAGATCCATTTGCAATCTCGCCTGCGGACAGTGAGAATAGCCTGATACACAATTCCAGGGTGGCTGCAACTGTCATAGCGCACGACGGCACCCACCTGATTGTCGGGAATGGGCACACAATGAGCAACTCGCCAGACCGGCCAAATCTCAAGAAAACGGTTTTTCAAAATCCAAAACTTCCGGACACGACCAGCGCTCATCCGGCTGATGCCACCGATTTCACTTTGGCTGATGGATCACAGGCCCCCCTCAAAGAGTCTTTCTCCGATGGCAATCGTGATCTGACGGTGTTGCTGGACGGGTCTCGGCCGGCGCAACCGGGTGGGCAAGAGACCTTGAGCATGACCACCGATTCGCTGCTCCAGGGCACCCCGGATGAGACGCATTTTGAAACGGGTCGCGCCCCGGTCCTTCCGGGCGGCCTGACCAAGGCCACCGGCATCCAGCCACAACTGGCAGTGCACCAACAGGAACTCGATCCGAATCAAACCCTGCCCGAGGAACCGGGATCGGCCGGATCGGTGAAATCGCCACCCACCCTGGCTCTCGACGAAGATCCGCAAAAGACTCTGCCCGAATTGCCGTATCTGGGACAGATTTTCCGGGCTGACGATACGCTTGTCGTTCCGCCGGAACAGGAAACCAGGCCCGGCCCAGCCGTTCCTGTCGCACGACAGCGGCACCCCGCGAGCGAACCAGGCGACAAAGACACCCTGGAACTGCCGGCTCGAACTCCGACCGGAAGCGAAGCGAATGCCACAGTCATCATCGGCGGCGGGGGACTTGCTGGTCCGGCAGTCGCTCCGACGGCGATGCTCCTTCCGAAGCAAGGCGACTTTCCCACTTTGGAATTGGAAGCCGTCGGTGAACCGACGAAGCCTCTCGGAGAACCCAAACACACTGCCGACTGGGGACGATCGACCGAATCGCATTTAGGAGCAGGCAGTAATCCCAATGCGGTCGCGGAACTGGCCAATGTGTCGATCCCCGGCTATCGAATCCTGGGGGAACTGGGACGCGGCGGCATGGGTGTAGTCTATCGGGCGCAGCAGGTGGGGATCAATCGCCCGGTCGCATTGAAGATGATCATCGCCGGGGGGCACGCCTCCGCGGAACAACTGCTGCGGTTTCAAGCCGAAGCCGAGGCGGTCGGCCGCTTGCATCATCCCAACATTGTGCAGATCTACGATATTGGTAAGCACGATGGTCTGCCTTACTTCTCGCTGGAATTCGTCGATGGTAAATCGCTCGACAAACAAC
Source organism: Planctomycetota bacterium (assembly GCA_018242565.1). Taxonomy (GTDB): domain Bacteria; phylum Planctomycetota; class Planctomycetia; order Planctomycetales; family Planctomycetaceae; genus JACQFH01. The sequence continues at coordinate 4,864 of JAFEBR010001047.1, forward strand.
TGGCGGGCCAGCCGCAGCCGGAAGCGCAAGCGGCCGCGCTGACCGAAACCCTGGCACGAGCGATGCACTATGCGCATGAAAACAATGTCATTCACCGTGACCTGAAACCGGCCAACATTCTGCTGACAAAAGCCGGGATTCCGAAGATCAGCGACTTCGGACTGGCCAAGCAGATGGAAAACGATTCCAGCCAGACCAAAACCGGTACGATCATGGGCACCCCCAGTTACATGGCGCCGGAACAGGGACGGGGTGAGCGGAACATCGGCCATCCGGCGGATGTCTACGCACTGGGGTCAATGCTCTACGAAATGCTGACCGGGCGGCCCCCCTTTATCGCGGCGACCGCCCTGAAAACCCTGATGCGGCTGTTGAACGAAGAACCCGTGCCCCCTTCGCGCATTCAACCCGGCCTGTCGCGTGATCTGGAAACGATCTGCATGAAATGCCTGCAGAAAGCGCCGAACCGACGCTACGGGTCAGCACTCGAGCTGGCAGAAGATCTGCGACGATTTCAAAACGGCGAAGCGATTCTCGCACGACCAGTCAGCCTTTCCGAAAGGACTTGGCGCTGGATCAAGCGGAATCCCCGCACGACCATCTTAAGTTCGGCAGTCGCCATTCTGTTGATTGCCGTGGCCATCTCTCTCTCGCTGATGGGCTTACGAATCGCCCGCGAACGCGAAGCGATTGCGGAAACGCGCAAGCACGCCGCGGAACGACTCGAACAGGCCACGGCAGCCATCTCGACGGGAGCCGTGCGCCGGACCCTGGACCTGCTCGTCTGGACCGATCCCCTGCTGTCCGTGACGCCCGAACTGGCCGACGCACGGGAGCAACTCGATCAATTGCGGGCCCAGACGCACCTCTACGCCTCGTATTATCAGTTGCTGGACCGGGTGCGGTACTACGGTCTGTATTGCACCCCGACCACCGCCCCCAAATCGCTGGAGTACAGTGCCCAGTTGCTGAAACTCTACGACGAAATTGAAACCCGGCAGGGTACGGCCAGTCCCGGTTGGCCGCCGCTGGATGACGAGCGTCGGCAGGAACTGCAGGAAGATGTGTTCGAGATGTTTCTGGTCGCAGCGAAACTTGAAGACATGGCGGCGGATGCGTCGCGCGATCCGGAACGCGTCACCGCGGCGGCAAAACGCTCGATCGAATATCTGGAACGAGCAGAGAAAGCCTTGCCGGGCACCAAGACCTTTTATGCCTGGCGCGGTCATTTTTACCTGCTGCTGAAGGACGAAGCTCTGGCGACGGCCGATTTTGAGCGGGGCAATCAGATTACCCCC
>JAFEBR010001048.1 GCA_018242565.1 Planctomycetota bacterium
AGTCACCCCAGACCAACTGCCGAACCTAGAAGTGGACTGCATTGGCCTCGCGACATTCGGAGCGCGCAAACATGGAAGACGGAATGGGCAAAATTCAATCAATGTGGTTAGCTGCCTGGAGTTGCGGCCTGATGCTCGTGACGTCGAGCCTGACGGCCGGTGCCGAATGGGATTTCGGCTCGAATTCTGCCAACGGGGACCGAACCGCACTCGTCCGTGGCCAGGACGACGAAATGTCTGAAATGGAGCTCATGGGCCGTCCGGCACCGGTCCCCTATGGACATGCCGTCGGTTGGCCTGCTCCGGAAATCAGCCATGAAGACCTGAGTAATCTCGGCGGGCCATTCAACAGTCAGTTTCCCGAACTCGATCCGGAAGTGAATCCCTTCTATCACGGAGTCGAGACCGATCGGGCGGCGTTTGTCCCCGCTTTGTCCTCGGCCCCCGTGGGCAACATCATCCTCGAGTCGGGCTATTCATTCATTGCCAACCGCCATTTGCCCAGCGAACACAGCGTACCGGAGTTGGTAATTCGGTACGGCTTGACGGAACGGATGGAAGCCCGCTTCGGCTGGAATGAAATGATCGGGGGCACAGGCACCATCGTGTCTCCGGTCCAGCAGCAGACAGGACTGTTTGTATCGCAGTTTCCGAAAGGGACTTTGTCGTACGTGAACCGTTTCATGGGCGGGATGAAATATCGCGTCAATGATCAGTCGGGCTGGTTTCCGGCCAGCACGTTCATCTTCGAAGGCTACGTGCCTTCCTATGGCAATACGATGAAAAACCAGGTCAGCGCGACCTATGCCATCGGCTGGGAATTCGCTCCCCGTACGAGCCTGAATGCGTCGGTCCGCTATGCGACTGAGTCGCAGAATCGTGACAACTGGGGCATTTGGAGTCCGGCCGTGGTGTTCAAGGCGCCGTTCGCAGAACGCTGGACCGGGCATCTGGAATCCTTTGCCGTCCTGCCTCATGGACAGGTCGGGGGCAAGTCGCAGTACTTCATCGGGCCGGGCATGCAGGTTCTGATCACACCGGAGTTCGAACTGAATTTCCGTGTGGGTACAGGCCTCAACTCAGCGTCGCCACTGATCTACACCACGATTGGTTTTGGTGCGGCGTTCTAATCGCCCACGACAACTACGAAAGGCTGGGCGTGAGGGCCTTCACGCTCGTGCTACTTTTGCAATTCCGACAGGGCCTCGCTACGCTCTACGCACCGTCAGCCCCGGTGGACACACCAGTCCGTCGATCCGCGCAGAACACTGCCGGTGCCCGGGGCTGTTCGACTTCGGTGACCTCGAACTGACCCCATAAGGAATCGCACAATGCAACGACGATGGTGGACGACATTCACAGCACTTGGTCTGGCACTCACGCTCTCCGGAGGAATGATGTTCGCGGCAGATGATAAAGACCCCAAAAAGGACGACTCGAAGAAAGAAGAGGCCAAGAAAGTGGAAAAAGAAGTGGAATTGCCCAAGCTGCCCAAGGGTGCCGGCAAGGTTGATAAAGACGCACCGAAAACCCTGACGGAAACCAAATCGGGCCTGAAGTACCGCATTTTGCGAAAAGGCAACGACAAAAAGCCCAAAGCCACCAATAAGGTGGAAGTCCACTACCATGGCTGGCTGGACGGTGGCAAAGTTTTCGACAGTTCGTACGAGCGGAACGAATCGATCGCCTTTGGTCTCAACCAGGTCATTCCGGGCTGGACTGAAGGCATGCAACTGGTCGGCGAAGGGGGCATGATCGAACTCGAAATCCCATCGAAACTGGGTTACGGCGACCGCGGATCCCCTCCGGTCATTCCGCCCAAGGCCAACCTGCACTTCCTGGTCGAGTTGATCGAAATCAAATAAGCCAGTTTTTAAGTGATCACAGAGACCCGCTCTCGACTTGCTGTTGCCACGATTCACCGGTTCGACTAAAAACCGCGCCGCCTTTGTTCTGAAGGCCGGTCGAAACCCTTTTCTGTTTCGTGTCGACATGGAGGTCGTTCGCAATGAGTTCCTCTGGGAGCGGGCCCCTGGGATTGCTGTTAATGATTGCCCCGTTGGCGGCCATCCCCGTCTTTGCGATTGTGGGAGTGCCACAATTCGCATCAGTCTCAGCCTCTCAAAACGACGACGATCTGGATTGGAACGAACCGGCGGCACCTGCTTCCGCCGGCGCCGTTTCGAATGACTCTGCGACCTCGTCTGGTCGGGCCCCCAAACTCTTTTCGGCCGGTCCCGACTCTTCGCTCGTTGACGAAGCGTCGGCTGAACCGCGGCGCCCCAACCGGTCCGGGGCCAAGTCTCACGCGCCCCCCTCGGCACCTCCACGCCGCTGGTTGCCCCCGCCCGACGCGCTCGATCAATGGGAAACCGGGCCGGAAATCACCAATAAGTCAAACGGACGGACGGCTCGCGACGGCTCGCACCATCAGACCGAAACAATCCCCGAAGAAGACTTTGAACCTGAACCGCCCGAAAACGGACAGGTGTCAGCCGACGGATTTGATCCCGATTTGCTGTTGCACGACGCACCTCGTGCCACTGGTCGCAAACCAAAGGTGCAGGTTACCGAAGACGCGCCGGCACCGACCAAACGAAAACGCCGGGCCGCTGCAGGTCGATCCGAACAGCATGCTCTGGCGGTTGGCGAAGCGGTCGATACTCAACAGTTGATGAAAGACGATTTCAACTGGAGGGCGGCAGTCGCCCGACTCAAGAATCTGGGAATCCGCAAATACCGTCTGGAATCGCAACTCGACACGCAGACATTTGTGTTTATCTGCAACTACTCGCCTCCCGAGAATCCTCGAGTGGTGCGACGATTCGAAGGCGAGGCCGATACTCCGCTCGAAGCCGTGCATCAGGTGCTGCAACAACTCGATGATTGGCGCAGTCGTAACTCCACGGGTCATGACACCGAACTGCTGGCTGATGATGACCACCAGTAGGGGCGGCTGGCTACGTCCAGAGGCGGCGCCCATAACCTGGGCTGCGCTCGTCGCCCCACAGCCTGGGATCGCCTGGCTATGGAAACTTGCGAACCCGGCGGAAGTACCGGCAAGTGACGCACCGACTCTCGCAGTGGCCTGTCGACGTACCCCGAAAATGGCCCGCGCCGAAGCCGTGCTGCTGGTCGCAGACGCTCCACTCTCCCCACGGCGCCTGGCCCAATTGGCAACATTGGCGGACGCCACGGAAGCCCGCACACAGATTAATCGGCTCAATGCGGCCTATGAACAGGCGGGCACCCCGTTTCGGGTCGAGCGAGTGGCCGCAGGCTACCGACTCTTCACCTTGCCCCAGTTTGCCTTCTGGCTCGGCAAATTGCACCATCGCGACGCCGAATTGAAACTCTCGCCCCCGTCGATGGAAACACTGACGATCATTGCTTATCGGCAACCGATCACGCGTGCTGACGTGGAAGCCATCCGGGGTGTGCAATGTTCCGAGATGATCAAACAGCTCATGGAACGAAACCTCGTGCGCATCGGTGGCGAAGATGACTCACTGGGACGCCCGTTCCTGTACGAGACCACGCGGAAATTTCTGGAAACCTTCGGGTTGCGCGACCTCGATGAACTGCCGTTGGCCGATCGGCTGCGACGGCGACCGACGACCGAGGGATCACCAGCCAGCAGCGACAACGCACCTGACGCCGACGACACACCACCGGTTGTGCCAGTCCCCGAAGCCAGTTGAAGATCCCTATGGCGGAACTTCGCACCACGAGTCACCCAGCGGCGAACTCCTATTTGAGGAATCCATCGGGCGATCTACAATTCGGGCGTGCCTCGAACTGCCGGCCCAGAAATGCTGACGGTCACGGATCTGACCGCGCTACCGGCGTTTGCCACAAGGAGAAATGCAGAATGCCAGGCCTGTCACAGCGTTCGCAGTTACTGAGCTGTTCACTGTTCGTACTCGCGGCCACTGCCGTCGGCTTTGCCTTCAGCGACAGGCCTTCCACCGCCGCCGATACGCGTGATCCATTCACCGCGCTGCGGAATGAACTGGTCGATCAGGATATTGTCCGCGAAGGGATCAAAAACCCGGCGGTGATCCGAGCCATGCGGACGATTCCGCGGCATAAATTCATTGGCCCGAAGAACAAGCCTCGGGAAGCCTACGACGACAAGGCACTGCCGATCGGGCATGGACAAACGATATCGCCTCCCTACATCGTGGCGTACATGACCGAAGCACTCGATCCGCAACCCGAAGACAGGGTACTGGAAATCGGCACGGGGAGCGGTTACCAGGCCGCGATCTTGTCAGCCATCGTTCGCGAGGTCTACACCATCGAAATCGTGGAACCTCTTGCGACCAGTGCGGCCAAGGTTCTCAAGGATTACCCGAACGTCTTTCCGAAACTCGGCGACGGCTACAAAGGCTGGCCCGACAAAGCTCCTTTCGACAAGATCATTGTCACCTGCTCGCCGGAAAGTGTCCCCCAGCCGTTGATCGATCAACTGAAAGAGGGGGGCAAGATGATCATCCCGCTGGGAGAGCGGTATGAACAGGTCTTTTATCTGTTTGAAAAGAGCGGTACGGAACTGGTCAAGAAGCGACTGCTGCCCGCCGTGTTTGTGCCGATGACCGGCGAAGCCGAGAAGAATCGGGTCGTGCTACCCGATCCCAAAAACCCCAACGTCCACAATGGATCTTTTGAAAAAGACAATGACGGAGATGGCCATCCGACAGGCTGGCACTACCAGCGGCAATTGAAACTGGAATGCGGCGGCGGCGCGCCGGATGGCGACAAATTCGTGAAGTTCGCGAACACCGAACCCGGACGTTCATCACACATGCTGCAAGCTTTCCCCTGCGACGGACGAGCGGTCTCAGCGATCAAGGTCAGCCTGTCGGTCAAAGCCGATCAGATCGGCCGCGGCCCGAACGGCGAATCGGCCTGCCTGCTCGTACGGTTTTACGATTCTGAGCGCGGCACAATCAAAGAGGATGTGGCCCAGGCACTGGGTCCCTGGCAGGGGAGCTTTGGTTGGCGACCTGTTTCAAAGACGATCACCGTGCCCACCAAGGCTCGCGAAGGCATTATCTTCCTGGGGCTGGGTGGCGCAGTCGGTGAACTGTGTGTCGACGATGTCCGCATGACACCCGTGCCCAAATAATTGACCGCCGGGCGGGTGCGATCGGCCACGCAGCAGCAAACAAGTCGCCTATAGTCTGAACACGCCGACCAGTCTCTGGCTGGCCGCTCTGCTTTCAGGGGCGACGATGGCATCGTGATTTCCCCTGTGATTTGACAGCCGGGCCTGTCGCGCTGTAAGCCGGTGTTTGATGAATGCTCGATTCACAAACCTGGCAACGGGAGATACGACCTGTGACTGTTGATTCCGCGGCGGCACTGCCTCCCGCCGTTTCGTTCGACCTGTCGGACTGGACTGAACTTGAACTCACCGGCCCGGACCGGGCCAAGTTTCTGCATAACTTCTGCACGAACGACATCAAAGCCCTGCCCACGGGGCGCGGCTGTCAGGCGTTCGTCGCCAACGTGCAGGGTAAACTGCTCGCGCACCTGTTCGTCTACGCTGGCCAAGAGACACTGCACCTGTTTGCCGCCCCTGGATTATCGGAAAAACTGATCAAGCATCTGTCGCGCTACCAGATCAACGAAGAGGTCGCTTTTCAGGACGCCACGGCCGCACATCGGCGACTCTTCGTTGCTGGCCCGAAGGCCCCGCAGGCGCTCGCAGCGCTGGGGATCGCCGTCGCCACGCTGCCCGAAAGTGGACTCATTTCCGGTCCCCCGGAAACAGGAATCTTGCAGATCTTCAGAAATGACTTTCTGCGACTGCCAGGCTACCTGGTTGCGGGAGCTCTCGCATCCATTGAGGCATTCGCCGGGGAGCTGGCCGAAGTGGGTGTGGTGCCAGCCGGCCGCGATATGTTTGAAGGACTGCGGATCACAGCCGGTTTTCCACTGTTTGGAGTCGACATCACGGATGCGAACCTGGCCCAGGAAGCGAATTTGACTGCCGAGGCGATCAGTTTTCGCAAAGGTTGCTATTTGGGACAGGAACCGATTGCCCGGATCGATGCGTTGGGACACGTCAATCAACAGATTCGAGTCCTGCACCTGTCACTCGGCCCTGTGCCAACGGCTGGAACCGAAGTGCTAGCCGACTCGCCGGAAGGCCCCTCCATCGGCCGCATCACTTCTGCAGCGTTGCATCCATCGGGACACGAGATTGTCGCGTTGGCGCTGATGAAACGGCACCACGACACAGCGGGCTTAAGTGTCAAAGTCGCCGGCCCCAACGGGTGTCTGATCGGGCAGGTTTACGGGCCGGCTTGAGTTGGGTCAGGCGGCAGGCGTGATCAGGTAACTCGAGATCCGGGAAGCCCATGCTGCCCCGAAAAACAGAAAGCGGATGCCACAGGGGGTGGCATCCGCTGAAAATCTCCGCAGTCAAAACCTCGCGGAAGCCCTTAGTGCTGGAACAGGAATTCTTTCGAATTCAGCAGTGCCCAGCCGATGTCTTCCATCGCTAGTTTCCGATCGGAATTGGCGGCGATGTGTTTCTTGGCCGCCTCAAGTTCCGCGGCGACCGGCTTGCGACACAAGGCCGACAAATACAACTCGTTAACGATTTCATCGTCTGATTTGTTGGCAGCAATCAGTTTGGCGATTCGGCCATTGGCGTCACGCAGCTTGTTATGCACGACCGGACCGTTGATCATCTGCAAAGCCTGCGAGAGGTTCGATTCATTCGACCGTTCGCACTGGCACGCCATTTCGCGCTGCGGCTGTCCGAAGATCTTCAGGAAGTAATTGTCAGCCGGCGGTTCGGTCAGCTCAGTCGCCCGAGTTCCGGCCGGGGCCCCGGGGAAAGTCTCGGGGACTGTCGTCACCTGGCAGATCGCGTCGAGCAACTGCTCGGCTGACAGCAG
>JAFEBR010000104.1 GCA_018242565.1 Planctomycetota bacterium
CAGAATCTGCCCGGATAACAGGCGGTTGAAATGGGTATCGACGCCCGTCACCAACGTCTGCCCGTTCGACCAGAACGTCGTTCCGGCAATCGGAGACAGTTTGCCGAATGTCAGCGGGGTATACGTTGTTTGACCGCTCGCAGACGATCCCAGATAGGTCGTCGTGAGCGTCAGTGAGGTGTTTCCGCCAATTCCCTGAACCGTGTAGAAATTCCCATCAGGGTCTTGCAGGATCTGTCCAGCCTTGAGAGTCGTGAACAGAGTTCCGGTCCCGGTCACCACGTTGGAACCGTTGGTCCAGGTGGTCGTCCCTGCCAGGGCCTGCAGATCCAGGCTGCTGAACAGCGTACCCACATTGGTGGCGGATGCCGTGGTGTTATTCAAAACTTTCGGGGCGCCAATCTGCAGACGGAACGCACCGGAAGGCAACGTAGTAAACTGCAGGACCGCGTTGAAACCCGAAGCGTTGTACGTCACCTTGACGGGTTCGAGCGTCGTGCCGGTGGATTCGCTGATGATCTGGTAAAACGCCGGATCCTCGGCGATGGCAGCGCTGATCGGATTCTGGTTGAAGTAGACATTGATCGTGTTCAACATCTGATTCAACGTACCGTCTGCCACCGACAGTGAGTCCTGGTAAGCCGCCAGGAAGCCAGCATCGGTCAACGCCAGACTGATGGACGGATTAGCGGTCAGAAATACGGCCGAACCATTGGCGGTCGCCGTCACCGAGGCCCCCAAAGCCGAACCGTTGATCGCACTGGCGATGCTGGTCGCCAGCGTCGAAGCGGTCGCCCCGGCGCTGTAGTTGATGGCAATGTTGCCGGCGTCGACCGAACCGATCGTCCCGATCTGCTTAAACTGAAAGGTCTTCGAAACGGATCCGGACGTCAGCGTGAACGCGTCGAGATTTGTGATCTTGGCCGCATCGAGCACGCTCAGCGACGAAGTCGAGTATGACACCAGCGGCGAAAACGCCGTGCTGGTCAGCTGAACCGAACCGGGAGTCGACGAACTGGCCGTCAATGCACCGCCGAATGTCCCAGCCAGGCTCGAACCGTTGATCGCCGTGACGACGTTGCTGGTGATGGTGTTCAGAGAATCACCAGGAGTGAACGCCACGCCGACGTTGTTGCCTACGAGGGGCAGCGTGTTTTGGAACTGGAACGTCACCGGCGTACCGGCCGTCTTGATCGTAAACGTCGCGCCGTCATAGACCTGGGACGGGTCATTGATCGTGAGGTTCTGCCCGCGGACCACGGGTTGAGGCACAACCGACACGACTTGTGACCCGAAATCGACCTGGAAGTTCACGTTCTGGGTGACGCCACCGTTGAACGAAGCTTTGGTGGTATCCTTCAGGGCGCCCGTGATGGTGATTTGATAGAGGTCGTCAGGGAGCGTGTCCTGAAAACGGACGACGACCTGATTTCCATGGTTCGGATCGACCTGATAGTTGCCAATGGGCACGGGGATATCGTCAGTTGAGCCCAACTTCATGTCGGCGCCGGCGCGGGTCACGAACAGCGACTTCGACGACAAGGTCGTCGCGTCGATTGCGGCCCCGGGACTGAACGTGAACGTCAACTGGTTGGGCGTCACCGTCTCGACGGTGTTGGCCTGAGGCGCCACACTGATGAGCGTACCGATGTTCGGCTGCACCTGAATCAGGGCCGGTCCGGACAGCATGGCGCGCGATTCAAACAGCTCGGCTCCCAGGTTGAAAGGTGCCGGGGTGCGGTCGATGACCTGCACTCGCCGCCCTGCGATATTCGCGGGCAAGCGGTTCTGACGAAGCAATCCGTGGCAAGTGAATTTCCGAACGAAGTCCCGAATGGGATTCAAGTACATCTGTAGCGCTCCTTAGAGTTGCGGCACTGGCGCGGAACCGCGCGAACCAGAACCACAGAACGAACCTGACAACCTGGTGCTATGAAAAACTCGTTGAACGACCTGGGTGAACGGGCCCGCAAGGACGCACACTTGGCAACTGTGAAGCAGGGAGGCGGCTCGTTGTGAGCAGAGACCGCACCGCTGCAGAGATGACGTGGCCGCGGCCACGCTCCCCATTGCCGAAGTCATTTTTCTTGCGAATCCTACCCAGTTCAAGGGACGAGCTTTCTGCGTACTTCGCCTACCACGGCTTTCCGGGTCTATATCGACCGGTGAAGACCGCCGGCGCTAGTCGAAAACGACCGATCGTACCGTTTTATCTAATTGTTCCACGACGCGATCCGAGACCTGGAAACATTGGCCCCGGCCGGGAAAAACGCACGCTGAGCAATGAAAAACTGAGAGAGAAAGACCACGTCCGAGCCCTGCCAGTGCCGCAAATTGCTACACCGACCGGCGGGACCAATTCGGGGAAAACCCGACACCAAGACATTCCGTCTAAACAGCCTGTGGTGTTATTGAACACCCCACCGATTCAAATTGCGCAAGTTAACAGCGGCCTGCAAACTGCCCCCAGTCAAGCCCTGCCAATCGCCTGCGGGCGACCCTTATACCGATTGGGAAAAATCGGACAAGATCAAAATCGTCGCAAACCGCAGATTCCGAGTTAGCGCCATGCCCAGAAAATACCGAAAAATAGTATGAAGGCATTTTTATGAGGCCGACACTTGGTTTTTTTGGAAAGAACGCGCCATGTCCTGTCGCAAGATTCACAAACTGGCTTTGGCCTTAATCGCAGCCTGGGGTAGCTGCCTGGCGTTGACCACTCCCGCTTTCGCGGTCGGGTATCCGGTTCCGGTCGCCGCCGAAGACGTATGGTGTGATCAGAACTGCAAGCCCTGCTGGTGCCAGCGCTTCTGCCGCACGCTGAAGCTGCATTGTGTCTACTTCAAACGCTCGTGCTGCCAGAAGTACGTCCGGATGCCGGTCGGCAGTGAATGCCCGCCCGGATTTATTCCCGCAGACTGCCCCACCTACCATGAAGCCTCTCCGTATCCGACGATCAACGGCTACGGCAGCCCCTCAATTCCGGCAGGCCCCACAGGTGTCTTCGTGCGGTAGCGAAAGAAATCAGCGAAGTGGCACAGACACCGCCCCCGGAAAAATCCGCAGCGGGCGGTGTTGCCAGTTCGGCAGAGGCCCGCCGTGGGTGTCAGAGAACTGACGGCCGCGGTATGATAGCTGTGTCTTTTCATTTCACACGAAACAGGAACAGCACAGCATGGCCAAAGAAATTTCTCTCACTCCCGCACCCGCGACTCCCACTCCGGGGGGGGCTCCCACCTCTGATCTCGCACCGGTCTATGCTAATTTCGTGAGTCTGGCCGGCGCTCCCGAGGAAATCGTGTTCGACTTCGGGCTGAATCTGGACATGACGGGCCAGACCCCCGATGCCATTAAGTTGTCTCATCGTCTCGTCATGAGTTATTACACCGCCAAGCGACTGGCCGCGGCACTGAATGCCTGCCTGGCACGGCATGAAGGGGTCTTCGGCACGGTCGACATCGACGTGCGACACCGCATTGCCACCCATGCAGGCCGGATCACACCGGCGCAATAATTTTTCGTGTAACGTGCGGAGGCCTCGCGCTGCCGTGTCGCATCAACAGACACTGCAGCGGTGGCCTCGTTGTTTTTCCCGCGATCTTGCAGGCTCCGCCACCGAGACGGGTCTCGGGGAAGCAAAACATGACCGGGCGTTCCGTCCCAAATTGAATGGGTCGATCTGACCTTGCCACAGCCACTTGCCGTCCCGCACAATTGAGCCATGGCGCTGCCCAAATTGCTCGATCAGTTTCAATCGACCCGGCTGGCGCGGTGGCGTAAGCTGACCGCAGAAGTGATTGCGCGTTCCGACGCCATGTCGGCCTGGCACGACACCGAGTTGCGAAACCGCGGCCTGGAACTGCAGTGGCAGGCCAAATCGGGCAGTGACCTGAGCAAGATGCTGCCGGAAGCGTTTGCCCTCATTCGCGAAGCGGCTCGCCGATCTCTGAAAATGGCGCACTACCCCGTGCAGGTAATGGGAGCCATCGCCATTTTTGAAGGGGGCATGGCGGAAATGCAAACCGGGGAAGGCAAAACACTGACCGCGCTGATGCCTGCATACCTGCGTTCGCTGCCCGGTCGTGGGGCCCATGTCGTCACCGTTAACGACTATCTCGCCGAGCGTGATGCGGCTTTGATGAAACCCGCCTATGAATCAGTTGGCCTCTCGGTGGGCTGTATCCTGAACCCGTTGTCGACTGATGACCGCCGTGCACAGTATGCCTGTGACATCACCTACGGGACGGCCAAAGAACTCGGGTTCGATTTTCTCCGCGATCGACTGCGAATCGATGCGAAGAAGAATGCCGGCGGCACCGAAGAGCCGGTTCAGCGGGGGCATTACTTCGCACTGGTCGACGAAGCCGACAGCGTGCTGATCGACGATGCGCGTACGCCACTGATTATTGCCACCGAAGAACCCGACCGCCCTTCCCGGCTGGAACTGTTTGAGTGGTGCGCGAAAACGGCACCGACGTTGCTGCTGCATCAGGATTTCGAATTCGATCCGCACAAACGGGAAGCCACACTCACCGATGAAGGGTGCCGCAAAGTCGTGTTGCTGCCCAAGCCGGGCCTGGTGGCGACGATTGAAACCGAGCAGATCTATCGCCAGATCGAACGGGCCTTAACCGCTTTGCTGGGATTTCTGCACGACCGCGATTATGTGATCCACGATGGCGAAATCGTCATCGTCGATGAATCGACCGGCCGCATGATGGAAGGGCGGAAATGGCAGCAGGGTCTGCACCAGGCCATCGAAGCCAAGGAACACGTCGAGATCACCGCCCGTACTCTGGCTGCGGCGCAGGTCACCGTCCAGCGGTTTTTCCGACAGTATGCGTTCGTGGGAGGGATGACGGGCACCGCGGCGGCGGTGCGGCGCGAAGTGCGTAAGACCTATCGCATGCCGGTTACAGTGATTCCGACCCACAAGCCGTGTATTCGCCAGGTGTTGCCCACCCGGGTGTTTGCCACCTGGGATGCGAAGGCGGCCGCCATCGTCGAAGAAACGGAGCAGATGCTCGACCAGGGACGTGCCGTGCTCATCGGAACGCCTTCGATCGAGGCATCGGAGCGACTCAGCCGGGAATTGCAGTTGCGGGGCCATCCCCACAAAGTTCTCAATGCCCGCTTTCTCAAAGAAGAAGCCGAGATCGTGTCGAAGGCGGGCCGGGCCCGCACGATTACGATCGCCACCAACATGGCAGGCCGCGGGACCGACATCATTCTGGACCAGGACGTGCGACAGGCCGGAGGCCTGCACGTCATCGCCACGGAAATCCACAGTTCGGCCCGGATTGACCGCCAACTCGTGGGGCGCAGTGCCCGCCAGGGGGACCCGGGATCTTACCGGTTCTATTTGTCGCTCGAAGATGAGTTGCTGCGTTGCCTGGAAACCGAGGTCGTACTCCGGCTTCGGGAACGGGCCAAATCGGTCGGAACGGAAGAATTGCCGATCGAGTACACCAAGACCTTCCACAAGGCCCAGCGTCTGCTGGAGAAACTCGGGCTGCGCAATCGCAAGATGCTGCTGAAGCTGGAAGACCAGCGGTTCAAGAGCCACCGCCGCATGGGGCTCGATCCGTTCCTGGAACTGATCGACGACCATTCTTGAGGTTCGACGACCGTGGGATGATCGGCAGATGCGTCCCGATGGCCATTTCCGACCGGCAACCTCGGTAATTCCCGGCTGGTTTATCCAGATTCCATTTGACATAGGGAATCGTGGATGAATAAGCTCTAAAAATTGGGCGCAATTCTGCGCACGGAGAGCCCTCTTCCGGACGCTCTGAGGCCGTCCTTTTCTACATTCATCGAGGCAGGAACATGAAGTCGTGGCCCTTCAATGGCTGGCGGAATTTTATCTCGCGTGTCGCTTCGCAGCCGGTTCGTCGGCGTGCAAAAAATCGCCTCACCCGTGATCGACAGCCAGGCAGCCGCTCGCCTGGTGAAATCCAGATCCTCGAAAGTCGCCAACTCCTGGTGGCCAACGTCATCGCGAATTATGCGGCCATGAGCTTCAATGACACTCAAGGCTACGTCCCCCCCGACACCAGCGGAGCAGTTGGACCAGATTCGTTCGTTGAAACCGTGAATCAAACCGTCACGATTTATCGATCAAAGACTTCGACCAACCTGAAAGTCTCCGCAAATCTAGACACCTTCTTCGGGGTCACCGGCGGATTGCCGCACCCTAGCGGGGGTTCATTTTATTCAGATCCCATTGTGACCTTCGATGAGCACATCAATCGGTTCATCATTGGCGATCAGGATGTCGATTTCTCCGCACATGTAAGTTATTTCGATATCGCCGTATCCAAGACCGCCAATCCGCAGAGCCTGTCGAAAGCGGATTGGAACTTTTACACGGTGAACACGACCGAAGCCACCTATGATGCCGACTACCCGGGCAATTTCGGCTACAACAACGGCGCATTCGTGTTTACGCTGAACATGTTCCCCACGGTGGACAATAATTATCACGTTTTGGTGGCTTCGGTGAATGCGGCCGATCTCGCGGCGGGCGTTACGCAGAATAATCTGCGGGCGTACACCAACGATTTCGCGGGTTTTTCACTCCGCCCGGCGGTCATGCACGATTCATCCCAACCTGATGATCCCATGTGGTTCGTGAAGGAGGGCGGGAACAATTCCTCTATCGACATC